>JACPDC010000194.1 GCA_016184235.1 Deltaproteobacteria bacterium
ACCCGGTGCTCCCTGGCGGCGTCGAGATCGACTCTCGAGGGGTCGACGCCGACGCCGGTGCGGGCGATGATCTTCAGCCGGCCCCGGCTCTTTTCCATCTGCTCGCGCGTGATCCTGCCCTTTCTGCTGATGACGGCATCCACCTGCGGCGCCTCCTTTTCCCAGCGCTCCGGCTCGCTCCACGGATCCACGATCACGACCTCCGCGCGAGCGCGGAGCCACTCCAGGACCTCAGGGTGAAATGTTTCCACCAGCACTCGGCCGAGAGACATGGCGCTTCCGACCAACTCCTTTCTTTAGAGAGCAGCGCGCAACGCGATCGTATCTCAATCAGTGGGGCGGACCCCGGGCAGCGCGAGCGCGCGGGCCAGTCGCGTACCCGCCAGGGCGATCGCCACCAGCGCCAGGCCGAGCAGATCGCTCTTCCAGCCGGGATAGATCAGGGTCAACGACCCCGCCCCTAAGAGGATGCGCTGCCACCAAAAAACCGCGCCGAAGAAAAAGCCGGACATGGCGCCGGCGAGCGCGATCGTGCCGATGATCGCCGTCGCCGCCGCCAGCACGACCTCCCCGCTGGAGCCTTTCAACAGCAGCGCCGGCTGATAAACGAAGATGAACGGCACGATGTAGCCGACGATGCCGAGCCTGCTCGCCTCCCATCCGGTCTTCCAGTAATCCGCCTTGGCGATCACCGCCGCCGCGTAGGCGGCCAGGGCCACCGGCGGCGTCACCAGGGACATGCAGCCGAAGTAGAAAATGAACAGGTGGGCGGCCAGAGGCTCCACCCCCATCTTGACGATGGCCGGCGCCACGAACATGGCGAGCACGATATAGACCAGCAACGTCGATGCCCCCATCCCCATGATGATCGAGGCGATCGCCGTGAGCAGGAGCAGGAGCCAGAGATGGCCGCCGGAGGCTTCGATCAAACCGGAGGAGAGGGTCATGCCGAGGCCGGTGAGCGAGACCGCAGCCATGATGATGCCGATAACCGCGGCCGCGGCGCCGAGCTCGGCGAAGGCGAGCGCGCCTTGCTGGAGCCCGCTCTTTATTTTCTGCAGATCGAGCCTGGTCTCTTTTCTGAAATAACTCACCGCCACCAGGACCAGCAGCGAGTAGAGACCCGACTTGGCCACGTTGTAGCCCACATGGCCGATCAGCACCAGGAGCACGACGACCGGGATGAGAAAAAACCAGCCTTCCTTCAAGGTCTCGCGGAACGGCGGGATATCCTTCCTGTCCATGCCCCTGAGGCCCGTTTTCGCCGCTTCGAAGTCGAGCATGAAATAGAGCGCCACGTAGTAGAGCACGGCGGGCAGGAACGCCGCGACCGCCACCGACCAGTAGGGCATTCCCAGGATCTCGGCCATGAGAAAGGCCGCCGCGCCCATCACCGGCGGCATGATCTGGCCGCCGTTGGAAGCGGCCGCTTCCACGCCCCCGGCGAACGAGGCGCGATATCCCAACCCTTTCATCATGTTGATCGTGATCGGACCATCCACGACGACATTCGCCACCGCGCTGCCCGAGACCGTTCCGAAGACGCTCGAGGCGACGACCGCCACCTTGGCCGGCCCGCCGCGATACCTTCCGACCAGCGAGATGCCGAGCTTCAAGAAAAAGTCGCCTGCCCCCGAGACCTGAATGAATTGGCCGAAGATAACATAGGTCGCCACCACCACGGAAAAAATCTCCAGCGCCAGACCGAAGAGCGCGCCGTCGGAGGTATAGAAGTGGCCGATCATGCGGGCGTAAGAGTAGCCCCTGGTGAAGAGAAAGCCCGGGAAGTAGTTGCCGAAGAGGACGTAGGCGATGAAAATCGCCCCGAGGATGGCGACCGCCGTCCCCACGGTGCGCCGCGCCGCCTCCAGGGTCGCGAGCAGCATGATGCCGCCCAGGACGAGAATGAGCGGGGTCGGCTGGCCGTAGAAGCGGGTCACCTGCTCCCAGTTGAGAAACATGTAGAAAGAGCTGGCGCCGCCGCCGAGGGTGAGTAAAACATCATACCAGGGCACGCGGTCGCGCGGCGCGCTCGCGCCGGCCGGAACCAGCAGAAAGACGAGAATCAGGGTTATGGTGTATACCAGGGCGCGGTGGGCGCCGTAGAGCTCCAGACGGAAGGCGCTGAAGAGATCTCCCACATAAAGGAGGATATAGAGGCCGAGGAGCGAGGCGAGCGTCGCAACGAACCTATCCAAAAAGCCGGAGAAGCGGCGGCTCCGGCCCGCCGCCATCGCCTCGCCGCTTCGGTCCAGGAGCTCGCTCGCCTCTTCCATCCCCTTTCCTACTTGCGCCGCCTGCCGATCAGCTCCTGATTGCGCTTCTCGACCTGAGCCGTCCACAGCCCCTGCTCCTTGAAGGCGGCGATGGCGCCGGGATGGAAGGGAGTGACATGGAGGCGTATCCCGTTCCCAGCCGACCATTCGGGCAGAACGGAATGAGATCCTTTGTATTCATCGTAGTGGGCGTAAACGGTTTTCAAGATAACCGAGACCACCGCCGGGTCGAGTGTCTCCCGCACCGCCATGCCGCAGCCCTGGAACAGGCTCGGGGTATCCTGGGCGGCGAAGGCCACGCCCTTTTTCCAGATGCCGAACATCAGCGCGGGCTCTATCTTGCTCACCTTGTCCGCCACCTCCTTGGGCACCGCCACGGCATGAAGCGGAGTCGTCCTATTGACCTCGAGCAGCGGCGCCACCATGGGCAGATAGACCAGGGCGTCGGCCCTGCCCTCCGCCAGCCCGCGCGCCGCCTCACCGATATTGGGAAAGGTAAGCACGTCCACCTGGCCGGTGAGCCCCGCGGACGAAAGCAGCGCCGGTATGCCCCGTTCGTACAGGCTCTGTCCCACGATCCTGCCGTAGAGGCGCTTTCCCTTCAGGTCGTAAACGGTCTTGATGTTCGCGTTGTTGGCCATCAGCGCCCACGGCACGACGTGGCCGTCGGCGAAGCTTAAGACCGGCTGCGGCCCCATCTTCTGGTAGCCGGCAAGCCCGTAATAGGCGTCGTTCATATCCGGGTAGGCGCAATGGATGCCGAAGTCCACCTCCTGCCTTGCCATCAGCGGCACCCAGCGCGTCGCCGCGCCGCTGGGCTCGATAGTCGCCTTGACGGCCAAATATTTCTTAAGAATATTGGCGAAGGCCCCGCCGACGATGTAGCTGGTGGTGCCTTCGGCCGCGGTAGCGAAGGAGAGCACCGGCGGGAGCTTGGGTGGCGGGGCCGAGGCGGCCCATGAGGGGGGAACCGTTTGCGGCGCGAGAAGCGAAAGCCAAAGAAAAATCGACACCTTCTTCATAAAACCTCCTGAGTTATCCCTCTCCGTCTGCCCATCGCTGCGTTATCTGCTGCGGAAACTATCTTCTAACGGTTTGATCTGTCAACCTGATTTTTTCCCTTTACGCCGGCGCGCGGAGACCGGCGGAGGCTTCTCAAAGCGGGCGGAAGTTGATATAGGAAAACACCGGCGCGCCTGGAAGGGCGCAAACTATTCGTTTGAGGAGGAGTCGAGCGATGAGAGACGGCTTTAAAGTTATCGATGCGGACCGGCATGTGCTGGAGCCTTCCGACTTATACGCCAGGTATCTGCCGGAAAAGTTCCGCGGCCGCGTGCGCATCGAGGGACCCAACCAGACGGTCCGCTCCGTGGACGGGGAGCCGGTATCCGACTCGGAGCGGCGGCCGGGCCGGGTGATGCAGGACTTCGGCTACATCTTCTCCTCATCCAAGCGCTGGCGCGAGACTTTTGCGGACGCGCTCGCGGCCAGGTTCGACCCGGCCTCGAACCTGCGCGACATGGACCGCGAGGGCATCGACGTGAGCGTTCTCTTCCCCACCCTCGGCCTCTATATCATGTGGCGGGACAATATAGACCCGGAGCTCAGCGCCGCGATCTGCCGGGCCTACAACAGCTGGCTGGCGGAGTACTGCAGCTACGACAAGAAGCGGCTCCACGGCGTGGCCTTGATCCCGCTGCAGGACCCGGCACGGGCGCTGACCGAGCTGCGCCACGCCAAAGAGAAATTGGGCCTGGTGGGCATCTTCTGGCGGCCCAACAAGCTGTGCGGCCGCACGCTCTCCAGCCCGGACTATTTCCCGATCTACGAGGCGGCGTCGGAGCTGGGAGCGGTGGTCTGCGTCCACGAGGGGGCGCGTACGGTGCTGCCCCAGGCCGGCGCCGACCGCTACAGCGAATTCGGCCGCCACGTCGCCTGCCATCCCCTGGAGCAGATGCTCGCCTGTCTCAACCTCTGCGCCGACGGCGTGCTCGAGAAATTTCCCCGGCTTAAAGTCGCCCACCTCGAGTCCGGATGCGGCTGGGTGCCGTTCTGGCTGGAGCGCATGGACGAGCACTGGGAGCACGAGTCGCACGGCTCGGCCAGGACCACGAAGGAGAAGCCGAGCTTTTACTTCAAGCGCCAATGCTGGGTGAGCTGCGAGGCGGGCGAGGAGCTCGCCCCCGTGGTCGTGGAACATGTCGGCGCGGACTATCTGGTCGTCGCCACCGACTACCCGCACAGCGACGCGATCGGCAAGTTTCCGGAATTGACCGTGGGCGCGCTCAGCGCGAACGATAAATTGTCCGTGCAGACGCGGCGCAAGATCCTGTGGGACAACCCGGCCCGCCTGTACGGATTGGGGGCTTAGAGATGGCCAGGTTTCGTGTCGTTTACTTCGGCAGCAACGACGTCCCGGTCCAGCTGATCAAGCCCATCCTCGACGGGATCGACGCGGAGCTGGTGATCGCGCGGCCCAAAAACGACGCCGATGTCGTCGAGTCGGGCCGCGACGCGGACGGGATCATCATGCACGGCTCGGTCCCTTTCACGCGCGAGATCATCGCGCGGCTCAAGCGCTGCAGGGTCGTCTGCCGCACCGGCGTCGGCGTGGACCGGATGGACCTCCAGGCCGCCGCGGAGCACGGCATGAAGGTATGCAACGCCGCGGGCTGCAACTCGATCGAGGTCGCCGAGCAGACCATCGGCCTGCTGATCGCCGTGGCGAGAAAGCTCACGCGCATGAACCAGTACGTGCGCGAGGGGCGCTGGCGGCGCCACAGCGCCGAGCTGCACGCCTATCGCGGCCCGGTCTCGCGCATCGCCGGGCGGAGCCTCGGCATCGTCGGCCTGGGTCACGTCCGTAAAATGTTCGGCAAGGCGCAGTTCGCGGCCATGAAGCCGGCCGCGTTTCTCATCAATTGCGCCCGGGGAGGGCTGGTGGATACCGACGCCTTGTACGACGCCCTGGCGGCGGGGCAAATCGCCGGCGCGGCCCTCGACGTCACCGACCCGGAGCCGCTGCCCGCCGATCACAAGATTCTCACCCTTGCCAACGTCATCGTCACCTGCCACACCGCCGCCAACTCGAACGAGTCCTACGCCGACTGCCAGACGCATGCGGCGCGCGAGGTCGCCCGGGTCCTCACCGGCCAGGCGCCCACGACCGAGGTCAAAGATCCGTGGCTCCTGGCCGAGGCCCACGATCAGGGATTCGGCGGGGTGTAAGAGATATGGCGCAAGGCTTCAGGAGAACAACATGAAGATCGCAGTGATCGACGACTATCAGGACGCGTTCCGCACCCTGAAATGTTACGCGAAGCTGAAAGGCCACGAGGTGATCGTCTACCACGACACCGAGAAAGATCCGGCCCGGCTCGCCGATCGGCTGAAAGACGCCGAAGCGGTGTTGCTGACCCAGCAGCGCTCCCGCTTTCCCAACGCCGTGAGAGGCCTGCACCCGGCGCGGGGTCGCGGTCTCAGCCGGCGGGGCCGGCAGGCCGCATACGACGGCGGAGCTTACCTGGGGACTGATACTGGCCGCTCTGCGGCACATCCCCTACGAGGTAAAGCGATTGCGAGAGGGACACTGGCAATCGACGATCGGCGCCGCCGTGCGCGGCAGGACCCTGGGCATCTATGCCTTCGGCAAGATCGGCAGCCTGGTGGCCGGCGTCGGACGCGCCTTCGGCGCGCGGGTGGTCTGCTGGGGCCGGGAGGGATCGACGGCGCGCGCGCGCGAGGCGGGATACGAGGTTGCGGCAAGCCGCGAGGGCTTTTTCCGCGAATCGGACATCGTCTGCCTGCATCTCCCGCTCAACATAGAAACGCGCGGCGTCGTGACCCGCAAGGACCTCGATCTGATGAAGCCGACCGCGCTGATCGTCAACACGAGCCGCGCCGGGCTCATCGCCGAGGGCGCCCTGGCGGAGGCGCTCAAGGCCGGGCGTCCGGGCTTTGCCGCGGTCGATGTCTTCGAAGACGAGCCGGTCACCGGCGCGGCGCACCCTCTGCTTCGGATGGACAACGTTGTCTGCACGCCGCACCTGGGTTACGTCGAGCACGACAGCTATGAAGCTTATTACGGCGACGCCGTCGAGCAGATCGTCGCTTACGCCGCAGGCAAGCCGATCAACGTGGTGAATCCCGAGGCGCTGGCAAAAAAATGACCTGGCAAGGGAGGGGAGTCCATGGCACGCATCCGGCATCTGGCCATCCTTACGGAAGACGTGGAGAAATTGGTGAACTTTTATACCACGGCGTTCGGATTGAAGATCGTCCCCGGAATAGGCACCGCGACCTATCTGTCCGACGGGCACATCAATCTGGCGATTATACCCATCGGGCCCGAGCGGAAGGTGGAAGGGGCGCAGTTGAAGCCCGGATTATACCATTTCGGTTTCGAGGTCGAGGATGTCGCCGGGCTGCGGGACGTATGCAAGGAGCTCGACGCCGCGACCGGCATCGACAAGAGACCGCCGAACCGCGAGGCCGAGTACCGGGTGCATGATCCCGACGGCAATCCCATCGATCTCTCGCAACACGGCTGGCCGATTTGAATAACGTCGGGCCGGGGTCCCCGAATATCGACAATGCGCGCCCTTCCTCCTGCGCGATATCGGAGAACAAGCCATGGCAGAGCTGATTAAGGCGCTCGTAAACGTAAAAGAGATATTTGCTCTCGCCGCCGTCATGGTCTTCGCGGCTTTGTTTGCCTTCAGAACCAAGAAGGTCCCGGAGCTCTTCTTTGCTCTATTGAAAGAAAAGCTTACCCGGGAAAGCTTCTCCCATCTCCTCAACCGGTTTCTGCTCCTGGGCTTCATAGCTTTTGCCCTGCTCTGCGGCGTCACGATCGTCGGTTACGTGATGGCAAACAGAACCCAACCCCAGGCGCCAAGCATCGAGGAATTCAAGGCAGAAATTCAAAAACTGAAAGGCTCGGAGGCCGAGATGAAGCGGGCTACCGAGGCCTTCGAAAAAGGGATCCAACATCTGGAAAAGCAGGAGCTGAAGCAGGCGATCCAGTTCATTGCAATATCTGACGTACAAACCGCAACTTCAACTGCCCAGTTTACTCTGGCCTATCTCTACGGGCAGGAAGGGAATGACGGGCGCGCCAGGGAATACGCGGCGAAGGCGCGCGTCCTAGCGGAAAAACGAGGAGATGCCGTTAACCTGGTCAAGATAGACCGACTGGTGGCTCGTTTGGACCGGCCCGTGGAGAAAGAGAGGCCGGGCGAGGGGATGATCGGAGGCGAGAAAGAGCTGCCGCCCGGAGGCACAACCTTTAACGACGCCAAGCCCATCTCTCCGGGCCTTTACAAGACGAGCCGGAGAGTGGAGAAAAAAGTTTACTTCAGACTCAATCTCAATACCCATCAGACTCTCGAAATCACATTCAGGACGCCAGACGTCGATTATCCCTACGCCAACGTCAGCATCTATGATAAGGACGGCGGCCTGCTCAAACATGGGGGAATTATCGGATCCCGAAGCAGAAAGACTACGACGGCGTGGAAGGCAACAGAGAAGGCCGTTCACTATATCTCGCTGGACAGCACTCACCCGGACACGGTGTACCGGATCACCATAACAGATTGAGGGAGAAAACGTGCCTCCTTATTCGCCCTTAGCGGCGGGAGGCGGGCGTGACCCGGAGGATGCGGCCGTTGCGGGCGTCGGTCAGCAGGACCAGCGATCCGTCGGGGGCTTGCCGCACGTCGCGGATGCGCTCTCTCAAGTCGCCGAGGTAACGCTCTTCGCGCGCGACCTTGCCGTCCTTCATTTCGAGCCTTACCAGCCCCCCGGGAGTCAGCGAACCGATGAGAATATTGCCCTTCCAGTCCGGGAACATAGTGCCGGTGTAGAATGCCATTCCGGAGGGCGCGATCACCGGATCCCAGTAGTAGACCGGCTGCTCCATCCCCGGCTTCGCCGTCCCCTCGCCGATCTTGGTTCCTGAGTAGTTGATGCCGTAGGAGATAACCGGCCAGCCGTAGTTCTTGCCGGCCTCCGGATGGTTCAGCTCGTCGCCGCCGCGCGCGCCGTGCTCGACGGTCCAGAGCTGCCCGCTGCCGGGATCGAGCGCGGCGGCCTGCGCGTTTCGATGCCCGTACGACCAGATCTCCGGACGCGCGCCGCCGCGCCCGGCGAACGGGTTGTCGCGCGGCGCGGAGCCGTCCTGGTTGATCCGCACGATCTTCCCGATCGTCACCGAAAGGTCTTGAGCTTTCTCGGAATAATCGCCGCGATCGCCCAGGGTCACGAACAGCGTGCCGTCGTGGCGAAATACGATCCTCGAACCGAAGTGGCGGCTGGCGCCCACCTTGGGTTGCTGGCGCCAGATCACCTGCACATTCTCAAGGCCGCGTTTCCCGAGCCGCCCGCGCGCCACGGCCGTGCCTGCGCCGTCTTCGCCGGGCTCCGCGTACGAAATATAGATGAGCCGGTCCTCATTGAAGCTCGGGCCCACCGCGACATCGAGCAGCCCCCCTTGACCGCTGGCGAAAACATTCGGCACGCCGGCGAGCGGCTCCGAGAGACGACCGTCGCGCGCGACGCTGCGCAGTCTGCCCGGACGCTCCGTCACGAGCATGCTTCCGTCGGGAAGGAGGGCGAGTCCCCAGGGATGCTCGAGGTCTTTGGCGACGGTATCGGCGCGGACAACTCCGCTCACCCGTCTTGGATTAGGAGACCGCGGCGCCTGCTGCGCCTCCGCCGGCCATGGCGCGCTCGGCGCCAACAACGCGACGAGCGCAGCTCTTGCCAGAGCGCGGCCGAGGCCCGATAGCCGGCCGGCGAGTTTGTGACTAGACGACAATCCGCCTCTACGGATCATGACCTTGCTCGCGCCATTTCTCTCCTACTGCCTCGGCTGATAGTCGCTCAGGACCACGTCGATCACGGCCAGCCGTCCCGCCGCGCTGTGTTCCAAAGCTTTGGCGATTGCCGGTTGAATATCTTTGGGATCCGTCACCTTAGCCCCGTAGCCCCCATAAATCTCCGCATAGAGCCGGTAGTCGGGACTGGGCGAGATCGGGCCGCCGAAGTGAACCCCGCTCTTTTTCGCGCTGCCCTCCGGATAGTATCTGAGAAGTCCCCTCTCCATGGAGAGATAGCGCTGATTGTTGAATACGACCACGACGATCGGCAGACCGTATTCCTGGGCCAACCCCAGGCATGACGGCACCGGATTGTAGTGAAAGCCGCCGTCGCCGACGAGCACGAAGACCGGCCGTTTTTTCAGGGCGAGCTTCGCGCCCAGCGCGTAACCCAGGCTCACCCCCAGCCCGCCGGTCACGCGCGCGATATAAGACATCGGTTGAGCGCGCCGGATCATGTTTTGAATCAGCGTGCGATGCACGGTCGTCTCCTCGACGATCACCGCGTCCGGCGGAATCGACTCGTTGAGCGCCCGGCAGAGCCAGCGCGGATCCACCGGAATATCGCTCTGGTGCTCCGCGGCGTCGCGCTCGAGCGCCGCAAACCGTTGGTCGTGCTCCTCGCGGATAGCGCGGGATCGCTGCTCATAGGACGCGCGGTTTCCGACGAATCCTTCCGATGCCTTCACCCGGCTGAGCAGCCTCGGCAGCGTCGCCGCCGGCGGGGCGATCAACGCCAGGTCGACTTTGTACCCCCAGAAGGGCAGCCGCGAATAGGGATACTCGTCGCCGAGAAAGACGACCTTGGCATCGGCCTTCGGTCCCTTGCTTGCCGGATACCAGGGACTGACGGCGTCGGCGACCAGCACCAGGTCGGCGGACTCGATGCGGCGCGGATCGTAGGGAAGGTATAGAGGATGCGTGCGCGGAAAATTCAGAAACGCCGGCCGGAAGGATTCCATCACCGGAATGGCCAGCGACTCGCAAAGCTCGACGAGAAGAGTCACGACCGACGCGTCCCGGCCCACGTGCTCCGTCACGAGCACCGGACGATGGGCGCGCAAGAGAGCGCCCGCCGCCTCTTCGATCGCCGTCTCGTCGACGGCAAGGGCGCGCGCCACCCGGTTCGCTCTATGATCTTCGGGGAGGGAGACTTCATCCAGCATGCACTCAAAGGGCACGCCGAGCAGCACCGGTCCCGCGGGCGGCTCCACGGCGATCTGCATCGCCCGCTCCAGGCTCTGGACCAGGATCGTCGGCGAAGTCACGCGGTCGCTCCACTTGACGCAGCGCCGCAGCAGCTCGGCGGGCCCGCCGATGTCCGTGAGGTCATGAATCCACTGGTTGCCTGGATCCGGCAGCCGCGATTCCTCCCCGAAGGCGGAGGTTTCGCCGCAGCAGATCACCATGGGCACCCGCTCCTGATAGGCGGCGCGCAAAACCATGGCCGCGTTCAGAGGTCCCGCCGTGGCATGGAGCAAGACCGCCTGCGGCTTGCCGGTCACCTTGGTGTAGCCCGAGGCCATGGCGACGGCAGCCGCTTCATGACGGCAGTTGATATAGCGGGGCCCTTCGACGCCCCGCTCCTGAGACTCGGCGAGCGCCTCCCACACCGGAGGCCATTCGGTTCCGGGAGAGCAGAAGAGGTAATCCACCCCCGCCCGCTCAAAAACCTTCAGCAGCGCCTTGCCGCCATGCATAAATCCTCCGGTCGGGACCGTGCCTGTGATCGTGATCGTGTTTTTCACGGGCACGACCACGAAAATCGGGCCCCGCGCGTCGGTCGCAGGATATGGTCCGAGGTCAAAGAAGGCGCGCGCCGGGCCCGCTCAAGAGCGCGTCGGCGCCGGGGCCGGCCTGGCGGTGCGCGTCGCGCTCCACTTGCCGCTGCTGCCGCCCGATTTGACGTTCCCCTCGATGGCCTCGCCGTTCACCCGGCCGCTGTACTGGACGCCGCCGGCGCTGAAGCTGATCTGATCGCCGTGCAGCCTGCCGTTCGCGATCGGCGTGCTCTTGCCGCCGGACCTGAGCGTGCCGGAGATCATCTGAAAGGTCTGCTTGAGCGTGATCTCTCCCTGCGCAAGCCGCCAGGTCCCTTCCACCTTCGCCGGCACGATCCAGAGCAGGGCCGTGCACCAATTGGCGCAGTCGCTCCCCGGATTACCTTCCTCATCGGCCTTCCATTCCCCCATGGTGAAGGAATTCGACACGATACGGGTGCCGGGCTTGAGATCCAGGATCTTCGGGCGCAGCTTGAGATTGATCTCAGGCAGCAGGAACATGGTGATCACGGTGGCCTGCGAGAAATCGCTCTCGAACAGGTCGGCTTTGACGAAACGGGCTTTGTCGCCGACGCCTTCCTTGGCGGCGTTGCGCTTGGACAGCTCGACCATGTCCGGGTTGTACTCGATGCCGAGCGCGCGGGCGCCGCGCTTCGCGGCGGTGATGACGGTGCGCCCGTCGCCCGAGCCGAGGTCGATCACGTAATCCTGCGGCGTGACCTTCGCCATGTCGAGCATTTTATCCACCAGCGCCTGCGGCGTCGGCACCCACACCACATCCTTGCCTTCCTGGCCGACCTGCGGCTGGTATCCCTCTTGCCCCGGCTGCGCCTGCGCGAAAACATCGGCGGCGATCAGAGCCAGACAAAGCGCCAGCAAAGACCGGCGCACAAAACGAGATGCTTTCATGTCCATTTTTCTTGAGCCTGCCTTTCTTCCGGTAATTTGAGTTTTCATACCTCGACACCGAGGAAATGTCCAGTACGACTTTCGGCCTATGGCTTTTGCCTTTCGTGTTGGCGGTCGCTTCCGTCATCCTTTATCCCTCCCCCGACCCGTGATATAGGAAAAATATCCTCCTTCATCGGCTCGACGTCCGTGAGCCTCAGTCGAACGAGGAAATCAAAAGATACGGTCTTCTTCGGCTACCTGCGGAGTTTACGCTGTCTTCACCTACGACCGATAAAGAAGACGTTCGAACGCCTCAGTCGAACGAGGCCGAAGCGCCGGGAGACGAAAACGCCCGGCCCGCGGTTGCGCGGCAGTCCACGCGTCTTCTCGATGCGCTGCTGCGCCTGCCCGCTCTGGAGGCGCTCCGCCACCGCGAGTTCCGTCTGCTCTGGTACGGCAATGTATTCGGCTCCATGGCGGTGTGGATGGATCAGGTCGCGCGCGGCTGGCTCCGCCGCGGACCGTTATTCCCGCAAGATGCAGGTGCTGGTCGCCCAGGTGGCGGACGGACTGTTGTTCGCCACGCTCGCCCTGCTGATCCTTACAGGCGAGGTCGAACCCTGGCACGTCTACGTGACCGCCTTTGCGATGGCCGCCGTCCAGACCTTTCTGCACCCCTCCAGAGCCGCGATGGTCGCCGACGCCGTGCCGCTCGGTTACCTGACCAACGCTATCGGCCTGAACGCGATTGTCTTTAACGTGGCGCGCAGCACCGGCCCCGCCCTGGCTGGCATACTCATCGCCATGTTCGGCACCGCCAGCTCGTATGCCGTGCAGGCGTTTTTTTACTTCCTGGCGACCATTTGGACCGTGATGCTTCGCCCCGCCGGGCGCCCTGCCGCCGGCCCTCACGGTCACCCCGCGCACCGGGAGTCCTTCGGCCGCAGCATCATCGAAGGGTGGAAATTCAGCTGGCGGAACGAGGTCGTTCGCACCGGCCTGCTCATCGCGATGTTCGCGTCTCTGTTCATCATTCCCTTTACCACGCTCCTGCCGGTCTTCGCCCGCGACCTCCTTGGAGTCGGCGCCAGCGGCCAGGGGCTGCTCCTCACCGCGATGGGCGTGGGCGCGCTATGCAGCGCCGTTCTCATCGCCGCCGTCGGCGACCGGCTGCCGAGAGGCGCGCTGATGCTGGGCGGCGTGGCGTTATACGGGCTTATCGTCATCGCCTTCTCGGCATCGCCGTGGTTCGAGTTGTCGCTGGCCTTGATGGGGATCGCCGGCCTCTGCCACGTAAGCTCCCACGCCCTCGTGCAGACCGTCATCCAAACCCACTCCCCGCCTGAATTCCGCGGCCGGACGATCGCCATCTTTCACATGAGCCAGGTGGTGCTGACGGTAGGAAGCATGCTCATCGGGACGCTGTCATCGCTGGTCGGGGCCCAGTGGGCCGTGGCGTGGATGAGCGCGGCGGGCATGCTGAGCATGCTCGCGATCTACGTGGCGCTGCCGCGCGCCTGGTTGAATACGCCAGCAACTATTTTTCGCTCCCGCCAAACAGACCCCTCACCGCCGAGCCGATGGCGCCGGCCGCGCCGCTCGCCCCTTCCAGCCCTTTGCGGCCGATCGCCTCGATCCCTTCCGCCACCCCGAGGATGGTCACGCCCAATTGTCCCGCCATGGCGGTCGCCACGCGGGTGGCGAGCGTTTCATTGAGAGAAAAGCTCGGATGGCTGACGTCGCCGGCGAGGACAAAGTCGATGTCGATAGCGCCGTTATGATCCTTGAGAAAATTGATGAGGGCATTGCGGGGGATGCCGATGAACGTGTCGAAGGCGCTCTGGTGCGGCGCAAATTCCAGCCCCTTGAGGATCATCTTTCCCTTTCCATCCAGCTTGTTGCTCCGCACCTCGGACTTTAGATTCAAATCCAGAGTCCCCCGGCTCACCCGGGCCTCCCCTCGCTTGACGAGATAGGGCTGGAGACCGACCAGATCCACGGTGTCCAGGACGATATGCGAAGAAGAATCCCTGCCGGCCGCCCCGACCCAGCCGGAAACTTTTAGCCGCCCGTCGCGCGTCACCCCCTTGGCGACTGCGGTGAGATCGAACCGGGTTCTCTCTTTCAAAGAAGGGGCCGCGAGGTCGCGGACAACCGCCTCGATCCGCTCGAGCCGGATCTTGAGCGGCGGCTGGCTGACGGTCGCGTCGAAAACCTCCACGACCCCGTCTTCCAGGGCTATTTTGGATATCCTGACCGTGCGCGCGGAAGATTCTCCATCGCCCTTCTTCCCTTTATCCTTCCGGGCAGCCAACAGAGTCGGCACCATGACGAGCTTCCCCGGAGTCCGCAATGCCGAGAGGTAGGGTTTTTCGACAGTGATGGAGGAGATGTGGAACTCGTCGGTCAGGAGACTGCGCAGGCTCGGAACGATCTTCACCCGCTCCGCGTAGAGTGTCCGGGCAGCCGGCCAGCCCTTGGGCGCCTCTATGGCCACCCCGACCAGCTCGACCGAAGACCATCCTACCTTGAGCTCCGCGACCGCGCTGCCCGGCCCGAGCGCCTCGGCGACCTTGCCCTTGAGCAGGCGCACGGCCAGGTGAAAGCCGAGGCCGGCCGCGCCGAGCAAGAGGACAACCAGGACAAGGACGATAACGCGCCACCGCTTCATCGGATGCCTATTCGGGGCGCTATTGTGCCAGCGGCGGGCGGAGGCTGCAAGTCGCCTGTTCCCCCTTGCCTGCTGCCTATTTTTTACCGCCGGCGGACGCAGGAGATTCTTCTCACTCCAGGCTCGACCGGCTCGCCAGCGTCAGCGCGAGCCCCAAGGCCGCCAACCCGGCCACGATCAGAAACATCCAGAAGTAACCCGCCAGCTCCACGGCGCCGCCGGTGAGCAGCGCGCCGATGCCGGTGCTCGCGGGAAAGGCGACGGAAAGAGTCGCCATCGCCCTGCCCCGGCGTCGAGGATCGGCCCGCTCCATGGCGAGCGCCAGGGTCGCGGAGCTGCCGATAGCCGATCCGAGCATGTAAAACACCCCTGAGATCAGCAGCCCGGCGAGCCCGGAGGCGGCGACCACCAGGATCAAGGCCGCCGCCTGCAGCGCGAAGCCCGCCGCCAGGGAGCGGGCCCGCCCGATCCTGTCGGAGACGACGCCCAGCAGCGGCCTGGCGAGGACACTGGTCGCCCCGCTCACCACGAAATACCAGCCGAAGTTGCCGATGCCGATCTCGCGGGCGTAGAGCACGAGAAAGCTGGTGACGGCGGGAAGGGAGAGGTGCAAACAGAAAAGCATCGTCGTGGCCGGCAGCACATCTCGTTCCAGCAGGACGAAGACTCCCGCTCCCCGCGGGCCCGGGCTGACGGCTTCCGGGCGCGCCGCCGCGCGCGGCGCGGAGCGCGCCAGGGCCGCCCCGGCGCCGGCGCCGAGAAAGGCGAGCGCCGCGGCCGCGGCGAACACCGCTCCAAAGCCGCCCAGGCGGGCGTCGATCAGCCAAAGCGCCACGGCGGGAAATAGAATTGTCGCGCTGCTCTGCACGCCGCTGTAATAACCCGAGGCTTCTCCGCGCCGGTCCACGGGCGCGGTCCAGGCCAACAGGGAGTAGCCCCCGGTATTCATT
Source organism: Deltaproteobacteria bacterium (assembly GCA_016184235.1). Taxonomy (GTDB): domain Bacteria; phylum Desulfobacterota; class Binatia; order UBA9968; family UBA9968; genus UBA9968. Next base: position 15,451 of record JACPDC010000194.1, read on the forward strand.
CCGGCCCAGCCGATTCCTCTCAGGGCGTTGGCGAGCATCGCCGCCTCGATGGCCGGGACGAAGCACAGGAATATGCTGGCGCCCTGAACGAGCAGCCCGCAGATCAACACCCCGGCCTCGTTCCAGCGGTCCGCCCAGTAGCCGATGGGCGGGCGGAGAAAAACGCTGGTCACGGCGAAGGAGGCGAGAACCAGCCCGACCATAAAAGCCGAGCCGCCGAGACGGGTCACATAGAGCGGAAAAGCGGGCGTGAGCATGTGGTGCGCGGCGTAGCCCAGGAACTGGGCCAGACACAGCAGGGCGAAGGTGGGGGTCCAGATCGAGCCGCGCCTCTCAGAATGACTCATGGAACGTGCCGTCTTTTCCGACAGAAGCGAACGCCTCGCTCACCGGGACAGGCCGTAGAGGCGCGCGGGGTTGGAGCGGAGGATCTTGTCGATCGCCTGGGCCGGGATCTCGCCCTTGTCCTTCAGCCGCTTCAGGGCCGCGAGCTCGCTGGCGTTGTCCGCATGGCCGTAGTCGGAGCCGATGACCAGGTTCTCCTCGCCGGCATATTCGAGAATGTAGGCGAGGTCGTCGTCGGTCTGGCAGGCGACATAGATTCGATTGTCCCGGAGCACGCGCCGCCCCAGCTCCTTTCCCCTGCGGGCGAAGCGCCGGGCCAGATCATGGATCGCGTAGGGGAGCCATTGGGCTCCGACTTCGATAATGCCGATCCTGAGCCCGGGAAATTTCTGCGGCACGCCGTCGAAGATGAGCGAGTGAAACGCGCCCACCACCGCCAGCTTGAACTTGCAGAAGCCGGGCTCATCGACGAAGAAGTCGTGCACGGCGATGCTGCCGTTGGCCGAGTGGACGCAGATCGGCAGATCGAGCCGCGCCGCTTCTTCGTAGAGCGGGAAAAAATAGCGATCGGCCAGCCCCCTCTCCCCTTCCAGTCCCCTCAGGTAAACGCCGCACGCCCCGTTCTCCTTCCCGAACCGAAGCTCCTCGAAGACCCGCTCCATGCTGAGCAGCGGCGGCACCACGACCCAGCGAAACCGATCCGGCGCTTGGCTGACGACGCCGGCCATCCAGCGGTTGTAGCTGCGGCACAGGGCGAGGTCGACCTCCGGCCGCCGCGTGCACGGGAAGATGAAGACGGTCGGATAGATCACCTGGAGGTCCACCCCCAGCTCGTTCATGTGCTTGAGCCTTACGCTGAGATCGGTCATCTCACGGGCCGCCTGCGGCGTGTCCTTGCCGATGTTGGTCCAGGGGATGAGCCTGCCGTCGATGAGCAAATAGTCGACAGCGCCTTCGCCATCCGCCGGGCGCACCAATCGCGGCTTGAACTTGCGCTCCGACTCGAGCATGTAGCCCCAGGTGGATTCGCTCTCGATCACGTGCGCGTCGGCGTCGATCATCATCACGGCTCTTTCATCCTTCCAGTCTCACGAGCACGATCCAGACGTTCGGCTGAGCTCAGTCGAAGCCCGATCACGAGCCACGATTCACGCCTCGGGCACCAGTTTGCCGTTTTCATGGGCGAAACAGCCGCCGCTTTGGTCGATCGGAAGCTCGGCCGCCAGCACAAAGCCATTGCCCAGGATTTCAGGGCCGGGCAGGCGCTTGAGCGCCTCGTCCGGCGCGCCTTCGGTGGCGATCGGAACGCGCGGCGAGAAGATCACCACGCAGACATTCGACTCCCTCACCTCCTCGGCGACGTAGCGCGTGAAGACGCGTATCCCCTGTTTCGTCACCATGTAGGCGCAGGCGCCGGCAGGCTTGACGCCCCCGCCGCCGAACAGATTGATGATATGGCCCGACCTCCTCTCCTCCATGCCGGGGAGGACATGCTTCGTGCAGAGAAAGGTCCCGCCGAGATTGGTCTGGATGACGCGGTCCCAGAAGCCCTTTTCCATGTCGCGGATGCGCGGCCAGCGCGGGATCCCCCAGGCGAAATGGGGCACGATCGCGGCGTTGTTGATCAGGACGTCGATCCGGCCGAAACGGGCGAGCGCCTGCTCGACCATCTTTTTCACCTCGCCCTCGTCCCGCACATCCACACCGACCGCCAGGACATCGGTAAGCCTCCCGAGCTCGCCTGCCGTCTTCTTGAGCCGCTCGGCGTCGAAGTCCGCGATCACGACCTTGGCCTTTTGCTGCGCGAAAGTCCTGGCGGCGTGCTTGCCGATCCCCTTGGCGCCGCCGGTGATGACGGCTACTTTTCCTTCAAGCATGATGGAGTCCTCCTGCGCAAAGTTTTGCCCTGCATTGAAACCAGCGCATATCCCAAAGCTCCGGCTAAATCAATTCCCTGTTGGGCGGAAAGGACCCATGTTTTTGCGCTTGACGGCCGCTTGCGCTTTCGACTAGCCTTGGCCCCATTTACGGCTGGAGTCCCACTCCTTCGCATAGTCCGTTTCTCACCGGCCAGCCGCCTTGACCTCCAGGAGGTGCGATATGAAAAAGGCTTTCCTTGCTTTTCTCTGCTTGCTGTCGTGGAGTCTGCCCGCAGATGGCCAGGCCCCCTTCTATCAGGGGAAGACGATCAGGGTCATCGTCGGGACCCCGCCGGGAAACCTCTATGACCAGTGGGCGCGTCTGATCGCCGCCCATCTGGGAAAGCATATTCCGGGAAACCCCGATTTCATCGTCCAGAATATGCCGGGCGCCGGCCACGTGGTCGCGGCGAACCACCTTTTTACCGTCGCCAAGCCGGACGGCCTGACCCTGATCGGCTCCATCATCCCGTCTCTCTATCTCAACCAGCTCGTCGGCAGAAAAGAGATCCGGTTCGACTGGGCGAAGTTCAGCTGGATCGGCTCGCCGGCGCGCGGCGCCTCCCAGATGTACATGCGCGCCGACACACCCTACAAGACGATCGAAGATGTCCGGAGCGCCAAAGAGCCGCCCAAGTGCGGCGCCACCGGGGTCACCGGCCCGGATTCCTATCTGCCCAAGCTGATGCAGGAGACCGTGGGCGCCAGATTCAGCATCGTAACCGGCTATCCGGGCGGACAAGATATCGACCTCGGGGTCGAGAGGGGCGAGATCCACTGCCGCGCCTTCACCATCGAGGCGTTCTTCGGGCGCGAGCCCTATCACACCTGGCGCAAGAAAGGGTTTGTGCGCCACCTCTTCCAGACAGGCGGCAAAAGGGACTCGAGACTGCCTGATACTCCCACCGTCGCCGAGCTCATGGAGCAATACAAAACCAATGAGGCCGGCAGGCGCCTGGCCACGGTGCTGCTCGCGGCCGACGCCATGGGACGGCCCATGCTCGGCCCTCCCGGCGTGCCGGCGGACCGCTTGAAGATACTGCGCGAGGCTTACGCCAAGACCATGAACGATCCCCAGTTCCAGGATGAAGTGAAAAGGAGAAACTACGAGTTCAATCCGGTCAACGGCGAAGGGCTCGAGGCCACGGCCAAAGAAATCACCGGCCAGCCGCCGGAGATCATCGAGCGGTTGAAGAAGGTGCTGGGGAATTGAGCGCCGGCGCTCACGGGCCGATGGTGACGAAGATCGCTCTTCCGGAAAGCCAGTCCGTTATGGCTTTCACCACCTCGTTCTCCTTGCCGAGAAAGCCGTGATAGCTCATCGCCTCGCAGGGCTTGGAGAGCGGCGGGCTGCCGCCGATGACCGTGACGAAATCCTTTTTCCTGCTCGCGGTCACGCGCCGGAAAAGATCGCGCGCCCCGGCATAGGGCGTGATCCGGCAGCCGTCGTCGCGGTGGTGCACGAACAGGACCGGATAGCGGATTCTCTCGAGCGGCAGGCTGCCGACCTGCTCGTACGTGCCGGTCAGCACGACGCCTCTCACGCCCGCCTCCTCCAGCGCCGTGGCCGCATAGGCGGCGGAAAGCGTGCCCCGGCTGGTCCCGACAAAATATACCGGCTGCCGGTAAGTCTCGGCGAAAAAGCTCACCACCGCCCGTATCTCTCTCAAGTGCTCCGGACTGGTGCGAAAGCCGTCGGACATCCCCGAGGCGCGGTCCGAAGGGACGTCGAGAATCGCTGCCGTGAATCCCTCGAGCGCGAAGAGGTGGGAGCTCCGGACCAGAAAATTGTTGCTCAGGCGAAAGCCGCGCTCGCCCTCCTTGAAATGGCCCGCGCCGTCTCCCCCGGGAAAGAGGATCAGGATCCCCTTGCTCTTTCCCTCGGGATGGATCATCAGGATGCGCTGCTGCACCCCCGGCCGCGTCGACAGCGTGACCATCGCCTCCGTGTAGGTTATCTCTTCGAGTATGGCCGAGGGCTCCGGGAGCTGCGGGGCCGCCGAGCAGCCTGAAAGCAAAGCGAGCCCAAACGCGGCCGAGACCGCTTTCCTGCGGATGGTCCCCATCTTTCTCCTCTCCTCGCGGTTAGTTTTTATTCCTGTGAGGGAGCCGTCGTCAAGCCAAAAAAGGCTCGCTCGGGGAGCGCGCCTTCGGTCGCGGCCGATGGACCTGTACTTTAACCGAAACTTTCTAGTCGGACGTCCGCGGCCTCATTCGCGCTCCCCTCGCTCACAGAAAACTCACCTGCGGGGCTGACAACGCAGCAGCCTGGGAGCGGATTGAGGGCGCGATGCATCAGTCGTGCAGTCTCAAGCGTATGTAACGGTGCAGCGTACCACAGGTCTATTGCATCGTGCCCGAAAGGCGCTTCCAGGCTGTGGACTATTTACTTTGACTTCCCATCGCGGAGGAAAGTAGAATCGGACCTGACACGAGTCGGAAACGGAGGATGTCATGGCCGAGCCGCTCACGCTCGAGGTCTTCTCGGACTACGTCTGACCCTGGTGCTACCTCAGTACCGGGCGTATTGAGAAGCTCAGAGACAGTTACGGTCTTACAATCAAATTCACCCATTTTCCGCTCCATCCGGAAACCCCGGCGGAGGGACGCAGCCGTCCGGTGGATCCGGCCAGGGCCGCGCGCATGAAGGCCCTGGCGGACGAGGAAGGGCTCCCCTACAACAGCGAGCGGAACATGAGCTACAACAGCCGCCTGGCGCAGGAGCTGGCCAAATGGGCGGAGAGCAAAGGCAAAGGCTATGAGATCCACGACCCGCTCTTCCGCGCCTACTTCGTCGGGGTAAAAAATATCGCCCAGCCAGAAATCCTGCTCGATATCGCCGGCCGGCTCGGGCTTCCCCGCGACGAGGCGATGGAGGCGCTGGAGAGCCGGAGCTTCAAGGCGGCGGTGGACGAGGATTGGCGCCGCTGCGCCAAGCTGGGGATTAACGCGGTGCCGACATTTCTGGCCGGCCGCTACGCGCTGGTCGGCGCCCACCCATACGAGGAGCTCGAAAGGCTCGTCCAGAGGGCGGCCTAGAAGCCCTGCGGCGCGATGCAGCCCATAAACAAGATCGCGGAGAAGCTCTCCCTCGCGGATGACGACCTCGAATTTTACGGCCGCTATACGGCCAAGGTGAGGCTGAACCGCCTGCCCGGCGCCGGCGACTCCCCCAAGGGAAAGCTCATCCTGGTCACCGCGATCACGCCGACGAGCCACGGCGAGGGCAAGACCGTGGTCTCGATCGGGCTCGCCCAGGCGCTGGAAAAGCTCGGCAAGAAGTCGATCGTCACCCTGCGCGAGCCGTCGCTCGGGCCGGTCTTCGGCGTCAAAGGGGGCGCGAGCGGCGGCGGCCGCTCCCAGGTCCTGCCGGGCGAGAAGATCAACCTGCACTTCAACGGCGACATCCATGCCGTGGCCGCGGCCCACAACCTTCTCGCCGCCATGATCGACTCCCACCTCCATCACGGCAACGACTTGAAGATCGACGTGGACAACATCTTCTGGCCGCGCACGCTCGACATGAACGACCGCGCCCTGCGCCACGTGATCGTGGGGCTCGGCGGCAAGGCGAGCGGCGTGCCGCGCGAGACCGGATTCGTCATCACCGCGGCCTCGGAGGTGATGGCGGCGCTGGCGCTGGCGGGATCGCGCGCGGACCTGGGCCGGAGGCTGAGCGAGATCACCGTCGGCTTCAATCTCGACGGCCGGATCGTGCGGGCGGGCGACCTCGGCGCCACCGGCGCGATGATGGTATTGCTCAACGAGGCGATCATGCCCAATCTGGTCCAGACCACCGAGGAGACGCCCGCGCTCATCCACGCCGGCCCCTTCGCCAACATCGCGCACGGAACCAGCAGCGTGATCGCCCAGAGAATGGCCCTGGGGCTCGCCGACTACGCCGTCAACGAGACCGGCTTCGGCGCCGACCTCGGGGCGGAGAAGTTTCTCGACATCGTGATGCCCGCCTCCGGCTTGAAGCCTTCAACCGCGGTGCTGATCGCGACCGTGCGCGGCGTCCGGGCGCAGGCCGGGAGCGAGGCGAAAGGGGCGGAGGCGCTTAAAGGCGGGCTCGCCAATCTCGCCAAGCATGTCGAGAATCTCAGAAAGTTCGGCCTGCCGGTCATCGTCGCGATCAACCGTTTTCCCGACGACAGCGAAGCGGAGATCCGCTGCGTGAGGGATTTCTCGGCCGGCCTCGGCGCGCCGTGCGCGGCCGCGGAGGTCTTCGACAAAGGGAGCGCGGGCGGCCTGGAGCTCGCCGCCAGAGTAATCGAGGCGACGGAGAGAACGAAGCTTGAGGAGATCAAGCCGCTTTATCCGGCCGGCCTCGGGATCAAAGAGAAGATCGATCTCGTCGCGCGCGAGATCTACGGCGCCGCATCGGTCTACTTCGAGTCCGGCGCGCGCAGGAAGCTGGAGAAATTCTCCGCCCTCGGCTTTTCCTCGCTCCCGGTCTGCATGGCCAAGACGCAGTCCTCGCTCTCCGACGATCCCAAGAGGCTCGGCGCGCCCAAGAACTGGACGCTCACCGTGACCGACGCCCACCTGGCGAGCGGCGCCGGCTTCATCGTGGCCGTGGCCGGCAACATGATGCTCATGCCCGGCCTGTCCAAGACGCCGCAGGCGGCGCGGATGGGCGTGGACAGCAACGGAAAGATCACCGGGCTCAGCTAGCCTGGGAAAGGAAGAGGAAGTCATGAAGGTGAGAATAGACGGCGGCACGGTGGTGGCCTGGTCCGGCGCGCACCACGAGCTGGTGCCGGAGGGGAGCGTGCTGATCGAAGGCGACTCCGTGAATTACGTCGGCGCCGAGCGCAAGGCCGCGGACAAGATCATCGACGCCGCCGGCAAGCTCGTCTGCCCCGGCTTCATCAACCTCCACGTCCATTCCCAGCTGAACGTCGGCGACTACCTGATCACGGACTCAAGCAAGCGGGATTATCTTTCGGCCAACTATCTGGTCTTCGGCGCGCCGGTAAAGGAAAAAGCGGCCCCGCCGCCTCCGGAGAGCGTCGCCGTCGGCCGGAAGTACGCGCTCTTCAGCGCGCTCAAGAACGGCGCCACCACGATCCTCGATCCTGGCGGCGGGCCCGGAGATCTGGATCAGTACGCGGAGATCGTCGGCGAGATCGGCGGCCGCGTCTTTTTCAGCCCGCCGTACAGAAGCAGCGATATCTTCACCGACGCCGAGGGACGCCATTACTACGAAGCGCGGCCCGACGGCGGCCGGCAGGGGCTGCAAAAGGCGGTGGAATTTATCCGCAGGTATAACGGCGCGAAGAACGGGCGGCTGCTGGGAATCTTAAATCCGGCCCAGGCGGAGACCTGCGACCCCGCGCTCTTGAAAGAGAGCGCGGCGGCGGCGAAAGAGCTGGGCGTGCCGATCCACATCCACGCGGCGGGAAATCTCAGAGAGCTGGTGGAGATTCTCTACCGCCACCGCAAGCCCGCCATCGAGTACCTGGCGGAGAGCGGCATCCTGAGGCCCGGGACCGTGCTCGGCCACACGGTTTTCGTCGCCGGCCATTCGCGAATGGATTTTCCCTTCGGCGACGAGCTTAAGCTCATCGCCGGCGCCGGCGCCTCGGTCGGCCACTGCCCGCACAAGTACGCCAAGATGGCGATGGCGGCGGAGTCCTTTGACCGCTACGTCGAGGCCGGGGTCAACATGGGTCTCGGCACCGACACCTATCCGCTCGACATCATCTCGGAGATGCGCTACGCCTCGCTGATCTCGCGCCTGGTGGATCGAAAATATTACGGCGCGCGGCCCGAGAGAGTCTTCAATGCGGCGACGGTCTGGGGCGCCGGGGCGCTGGGCCGGGAAGACCTGGGGCGGCTCGCCCCAGGGGCGAAGGCGGATGTCGTGATCGTCGACCTGCGCACGACCCGCTACGGGCCGGCGCGCGACCCGGTCACCGCGCTGGTCGAGTACGGCAGCGGCGCCGACGTCGATACCGTGCTGGTCAACGGCGAGATCGTCATCGAAAAAGGGCGCTCTACGCGCATCGATGAAGGCGAGCTCTACGCCCGCGCGGAGGGCGCGGCCAGACGGGCCTGGGACAACTGGCCGAAGCGCGACTGGGCCGGAAGAACCGTCGAGGAGATTATTCCGCCGGCCTTTCCCACCCGGCGCTGACGCCCCTCAACTCTTCAGCTTCAGCAGTCGCTGGACGTTCCCGCCGAGAATCTTGTTTTTCTCTTCACTCGATATTTTCATCGCCTCGATGCTCGGAACCGCGGCCTCGAGGTCGCCGATGGGCAGCGGAAAGTCGCTCCCCAGCACGATCCGGTCCGCGCCGAAGAACTCGTAGGCCATCTTGAGCGCCGGCTGGTAAAAACAGACCGCGTCGGTATGGAGCTCTTTCAGGTATTCGGTGGTGGGCCTTTTGGTTTTCACGCCGCAAGTCGGGTCGCGATAGCCGCGGTCGATCCTCCCGGCGAGGAACGGTATGCCGGCTCCGAGATGGGCGATGACGAAGTTCAGCTCCGGAAACCGGTCGAAGATTCCGGCATAGGCGAGCCGGGTCGCGGACAGCATGATGTCGAATTCGAAGCCGAGAATGATGGCGAGCCGCCACTCTTTCATCACCTGGGCGCCCGCCGGGGTCGTGGGATGAATGAAGATCGGCACCCCGAGCGCCTGCGCCCTCTCATAGACCGGCAGGAGAAAGTCCGCATCCGGGGTCTGGCCGGCCACGTTGGTGAGCATGCAGATCCCCTTGAGCCCGAGATCGAAGATCGCCCGGTCGAGCTCCTTTAGGGCCGCCCGGGTGTCGATCAGCGGCAGCATGGCGAGCGCCTGGAAATTCCCGGGATACTTTTTCACCACCCGGGAAAGGCCGTCGTTGATGACGCGGCTCATCTCGGCGCTCTCGGCGGCAGAGAAGCGGTCGACGCCCGGGTGGGGCGTGGTCAGAACCTGCATGTCGATCCGGTTCCGCCTGATCTTGTCCAGCCTCACCTCGATATCGAAAAAGTCCTCGGTCACGGGCCCGGCCTTGGCGCCCATGCTCAGGATGATCCTCTCCCCTTTGTCATTTTTCTCGATCCTCACGTCGCCCCTGGAGGCCTCGAGCTTTTTTAAATATTCCTCGGGGTAGAGATGGCAGTGAAAATCGATGTTCATACGGTTACAGCCCCAAAATTCTCTCGGCGTTGCCGTGAAAGATCCGCTCCATCAGCGCGTCCGGGTAGCCCAGTTCCCGCCATTCGCGGAAGAGCCGCTCGTAGGCGATGCTCGGATAATCGCTGCCGAACATGATCTTGTCCTTGAGCCTTCCCTTGATGTCGCGCTTCAAGGAGTCGGGAAAGTATCCGGGCGCCCAGCCCGACAATTCCCACGAGACATTGCCCTTGTGCAGGGCCACCGCGATCATCTCCTCGGTCCAGGGCCAGCCCGGATGGGCCGCGACGATGCTCAAGTCCGGAAAGTCCGCGGCCAGCCGGTCGATCGCGGCCGGGTGCGCGTGCCTGATGACCGCGCCCAGGCCGCCGGGGAGTCCCGCCCCCATGCCCGTGGTGCCGACGTCGATCATCACCGGGACCTTGAGCTGGTTGATCGCCTCCCAGAGCGGGTAGAGCCGCCGGTCATCGACGGAGAAGCGGCCCATGATGGGATGAAAGTGGAAGCCGAGCATGTGGAACTCCCGGATCGCCCTCCGCGCCTCTTCCACGGCGCGCTCGCCCTTGAACGGATCGACCGCCCCCCATGCCTGCCGGATCACGCCGCGGTTGCGGTCGCGCATCGCCGCGACGTACTCGTTCGAGCAGGGCGGCGCGCCGGTCACCGTCTCGATGTCGAAGGCGACGAGCACGGCCTCGACGTTGGCCTTTTTGAATTCTTCGATGACTTCCGGCTCGCTTTTCGCGGTCCAGGAACGGTTCCAGTATTTCGCCAGCGCCTCGACGTAAGGGCCCTGAGATTGGATCCACGGCTCGGTGTTGGGGTAGCAATGGAGGTCGATGATTCTCAAAGTCCGGCTTCTTTCGCGAGCCTGAGCCCGATGCCCGCCGGCGAGAATAACTTCCGGCGCTCTCGCGTGTCAAGCTTCCGTCACCCAGCCCGCCACCGCAACCCCGGTACGCCGGCACTTGCTTTCATTTTGAAAGCAACCTACACTTAATCAATGAAAAGAGCGGCCACTTTTGACAGCTCCTTCTGGGTGCATGCGGTTTATCTGGATCTTGTCGACTTTCTGCTGTCAGATTTTGAGCTGGCCTGCACCAAGGCAGTGGAAACGGAGTTAGGGCGCGACAACCCAACGAGCCTCCGGCTCAAAACGTTGCTGGCTGAGAGAAGCATCAAACAAGCTGCACCAAAATCCGACAAGGTTAAATTGTATGGAGATGGAGAGAGAGCTGCCATTAATCTCGCGTTGGAGCGGAAGCTCTTGTTGCTCATTGATGACTGGAGACCTTATGAGGCCGCACAGGCGGCCGGGATCGAGGTCGTCAACTCTCTAGCCTACTTGGTCGGGCTTTATGAACAAAAACGGCCCATGCCGGAGCGGGTGCTGAATGCCCTGGCTGCGATAACACGCCGCGGAACTCTGAGGCCCGAATGGATACAGTCTGCGGTGAGGATCGTAGCGGAGATCCGGCGGAAAGGGGAAAATGAATGAAAAGGGAAAAACACGAGAAAACAACTCTTACCGTAAGATTAACGGAGGAGGAAGATCAGGTCTTGAGGCGTCTCTGCATGCTTAAAAAGACTAGCAAGACTGGATACCTCGCTCGCCTCGCCAAAGATCAGGCCAAGAGAGAACTCCTCAATTACGCCGTTGGAGAATACCTCGAAGGAAAGGCGTCCTTCAGCGAGCTGGCGAAAAAGACCGGCCTGGATGTGCCCACGATTATGGATGAGATCGCCAGAATCAAAGGAGGCGAGAAGCGGGTAGTTGAGGCCTTTTTGTCCGCAGTAAAAACGCTCTCGAAGATAAACGAAGATCCGGAATTCTATGATCTGGCTGTCAAAGCTGTCAGAGAATAACCGCCGGCCCTTGCGGCTCTACATCAGGCTCAAAAAAGAAGGTTTCCAATGCCTATTGCCTTTTTACTTTTACCTTTTTACTTTTGCCTTGTTCTGCCTAGGCGTTTTGCCGGAGGCTTCCGTAGAGGCGCTCGGGGGTAATTAAAACCAGGCTTCGCTCTTCATCCCGCATCTGCCGGGCGAATTCCTCGTCTGCGCCTTTGGGGGCCCGGCCCATGGCGACGTAGAGCTCCTTCAGGCGCTTGATGTGCGCCGGCGTGTCTTGCCAAGGCTCGATGGACGCGGGGCCTTCAACGGTGACATAGCGCCGGGTGTCGAGCTTGATAACCGTGACCGCCGCCCGGCCGGTCCGCTGGATGTTCTTGAGCTTCACGGTGTGCCCCCGCGACGCGAAACCGACCTTGCCGTCCAGCACCGCCGTCGAGACGATGGTCGACTGCGCGCGGCCCTTGGGAGTGACGGTGACCGCGACGCCGGTGTGGTTTTCCCGCAACAGGGGCAGCGCTTCGTTCCATTCCATCTAATCGTTCCTCCGAATAACCGGCTTTGCTCCTCTTTTACTTTTTTACTTTTGCCTTTTTACTTTTTCTCACGCGAATCCTCGACCCTCCTACTTTGACTGCAATAACTGTTTAACCCGATTCACGATGGCGGGCTCGATTTCATACAAGCCGTTCACCATCTTTTCTATGCCGGGTCCATCGACCGGGTCGACCTCGAGCTTCGCCTTTTCCGCCTCAGCCCGAAGCTGAGAATCTTTCAGCGTATCGATGAAGGCTTTCTGCAGCGCTCGCACGCGCTGTTCGGGCACTTGCGGAGGGAGAGAATAGAGTCTCTGTTTGCCGTAAAGGTTGCTGGCGATCCGGAGAAGCTTTTTCCCCTCCTCCGTCTTGGCGTACTCGACGGCGAGCGGTACGCCCTTCAGCTCGGGATGAGACTCGGTCATCGTCTGGAGCACAACATGAACCTGTCGTGCCTGCAGCGCCTTGGCCCAGGTCACCTTCGCCGATTGCCAGCCGAAGGCGCAGGTGCCGTCGACTTCCCCTGTTTCGGCTGCAATCCTGATGTCGGCGGTGCCCTTGTAGCCCTCGATGAGCTGGATGGGGAAACCCGTGGCGGCAGCGAGGAGCTTGGTATCATCGGTTCCGCTGGTGCCGGGGCCGATCGCCCCCAGCTTGACCCGGGTTTTGGCCTTGCGCCACTCCTCCGCCGTCTTGATCCCGCTGCGATCGGTCGTTATGCACACGAGGGAATCCGCCGTCGGCATACCGAGCCAGCCGAACCTGCGCCCCTCAAATTGCACCGCAGGGTTGCCCATCATGTGCTGGAGAATAAGCGGGCCGGACCAATGCCCGATGACTGTTCCGTCGCGAGGAGCGCTGTTAAAAATGTGATTCGCCGCGATCAGCATGGCCGCTCCGGGCATATTCTGGACGACAGTGGAGGGTTTGCCGGGAACATATTGAGAGAAGTGGCGCGCGATAAGCCTGGTGTACGTATCATAGCCTCCACCGGCGGAACCACCGACCACGAACTGGATTGTTTTGCCCTTGTAGAACTCCTCGACCGAGGCGGCAAACGCCGACGTGAGCAGCGATGCCGAGATAACTATAGAGAGCAAAGATACGCCGAGTGCTTTTGCCATGAGCCACCCCCTTGTCGTCCACGCGCCGTTCCCGGCACAAACGCGCTTCTAACGTCGTATCGCACGACAACGCCTTCGCCTACATCCACGCCTAATGCCGCTCTGGGTTTCCCAAAGCTGATATAGAGCGTGTCCGCTTCGCCGTCGTATTCCCAGTCTAACGGCACGTCTTTCTTATCGAACAGTTTTACGGCTTCCATATGATTTCCCTCCATGAGGCCGGTCGGTTAGTCAAGTACGCAGTGAGTATGAAGCCATCCTCTGCGCTTAGCTCCCGATACACCGTTGGGCGCCATTTTGGCATTGCTAGAAGCATGGCGTCAAGCAGCCTTTTTTCTTCGCTACCTTTGGGGTAAAGGGCCGATAGGGCATTAGCCAACCGAAACAAATCAGGCTCTTAAAGTTTGGACATTTCGACGTTTTGAGAATTCTCAAAAGGCGGAAGGGTGGTTTACCAGTGCCTGTTCTCTATTTCACTACTGCCTTTTGCCTTCTTCTACTATTGCCTTTTGCCTTCTACGGCTGCCGCTGCCGGAGCTGATTGAGCTGCTCTTGGAGCTGATCCAATTGCCCTCGACGCTGGAGCCGGTCTTGCCGGCCCTCGAGCTGAAGCTGATTTAACTGCTGTTGCAGCTGGTAAAGCTGGTACTGCCGCTGGCCCTCGTCCCCTGGCGGGTCCTGCAGCTGGTTCAACTGCTGCCGGGCCTGGTTTATTTTCAGGTCATACTGCGTTTGGCTGATCCGCTGGTCGCGCTCGCGCTGGTCCAGACGCTGCTGCCGCAGCAGCCGGTCCATCTCCTGCTGTCTCTGGGTGATCGGGTCCTGCGCCGCCCGGGCGAAATCACCCGTCAGGAGGAAATAGCAGCCGAGGGCGCCAACGAGGCGGAGAGTTAAAGCGGGCGTTTTCAAGGATATTTCCGTACTACCTATACTTCAGAAGTTAGCGCGTCTCCCGCAGCCCATGCAAGCCCTGGCGGGATCCCAGACCCGACCCTGTTTCCTAGAGCCGGCCTCGATCTCCCCGATCAGATAATTTCAATAGCGGTATTTCCCGGTTCGTTCGTTGCTGATAGACGGCGAAGTTAGGATACATCTCCACCAAACGCGGCCAGATAATGTTTTTCTCTTCCGGAGAGACCCTCCGCGCGACAACCCGCCGACGCTCGCCGTTTATCAGGATTTCGGCTTCCGGACACTCCTCAAGATTCAGGTACCATGCCGGATGCATGTCGTTGCCGCCGAAGGACGCTACCACAATGAGGTCGGGG
>JACPDC010000145.1 GCA_016184235.1 Deltaproteobacteria bacterium
GCCCGGCATGCCCGTGACTAATGTCCGCAGCAACGAGGCCGGGCAGGACGTCTTCGCCCGGGCCGATGTGATGGCGCGGCTCGGCAGCTCCACTTTCGTCTTCGAGAATCCGCCGCCCAACACGTTTGGGGGAAGCGACGGGATGTTCGGCTATTTCGCCGGGACGGAGGAGGAGAAAAAGAAGGTGCCGCGCGCGCCCTTGCGCGAAATCGACAACGCCAATATCGGAACCGTGCCGGATATCATGTCCGGCCGCTGGGCCGGCCGCACCGGCGACCGGCAAATCACGTTTCTCAACAACCAGGGCACGCAGGGTCTGCAGTTCGCCGCCGTCGGAGGTAAAGCCTATGAGCTCGCCAAGGCCAAGGGGCTGGGTCATCCCCTGCCCCTCGAATGGTTCGTGCAGAACATCCGCGACTGATCGCGCTATTCTGTATCCTCTATCTGCCATCCTCGTTTTCCTGCTCGCGCTGGCCATGCCCTCCCGGGTCGCCGCCGCCGAGAAACTGATCGTCGGCTGGAGCGCCATCGCCGGCGCCCAGGCGGTTCCGTGGGTAGCCAAGGAGGCGGGGCTGTTTGAGAAGCACGGCCTCGACGCGACGCTCATCTACCTCGACGGAGGCTCGAAGGCGACCCAGGCGATGATGTCCGGCGACGTGCCGGTCGCGCAGATCGGCGGCAACTCTCCCATCGCCGCGCGCCTCCGGGGTGGGGATGTCTCGATTATCGCGGGCATAGTCAATGTGCTTGCCTACAGCCTCATCGTGAGCCCCGACATCAAGAAGCCCGAAGATCTGCGCGGCAAGAAGCTCGCTGTCAGCCGTTACGGCTCCAACTCGGACTACGCGACGCGAAAGATTCTCATGAAGTGGGGCCTTAGGCCGGATCGGGACGTTGCCATCATCCAGATCCCGGGCGGGCAACCTACCAGGCTCGCGGCGCTGCAAAACGGGCAGGTCGCCGGCCTGGTGGCGCAGCCGCCGGTAACCAACCTGGCACGCAAGCTTCGCCTGAGCATCATTGCGGAGCCGGAAGATTTCGGCAGCGCCTACCCGAACACGCCGGTGGCGGCCCAGGGATCGTTTCTCCGCGAGCGCAGGGATACGATGCGCAGATTCACCCGTGCGCTGGTGGAAGGGGTCTACGTTTACAAGACCCAGAAAGAGTTCAGCAAGCGGGTAATCGCCAAGACCATGCGGGTCAGCGATGTCGATGCCATCGAGGACAGCTACCAGTTCTTCGCCAGGCTGGTGCCGGCCAAACCCTATCCTCCCCTCGACGGAATCAGGGAGGCGCTCTTGGAGCTGGGCGAGAAGGATCCGAAGGCGCGGGCGGCCAAGCCGGAAGATTTTGCCGACATGAGCCTCGTAAAGGAGCTCGACGAGAGCGGCTTTATCGATGCCCTCTATAAGGGCAAGCGTTAGATCTAAGGCCGCGCCGGCTGCTCGGCGCGCCACGAGCGCAGATACTTCACCACTTCCGCCAGCGGCAGCACGTCGGCGTATTTCTGATTCATGTCGAAGAGATTGATCGCGTGGCAGGCCTCGTGCCGGTCGAAGACGCCCTCCTCCACCACGATCATGCGGAAGCGGTAGGTGCAGCCGTCGACGACGCTGGCGCGCACGCAGCCGCTCGTGCTCTCGCCGCAGGTGATCACGGTATCGATGCCGAACTGGTTCAAGTGGCCCACCAGCGGGGTGCCCCAGAAGGCGCTGGGAGAGAGTTTTTTCAACACCGCCTCTCCGGCAAGCGGCTCGACTTCGTCGATGATATCGAACTTCCGCCTGCGGCGCTCTTGCGCCTCGGGGGTGAGCCGGCTCGGGTCGCCGTCGCGCCTGAAGGACCACTCATCCACTCCGGCCCCGGCCAATCCCGTGATGTGAATGATCGGGATGGCCGTCTCGCGCGCGGTCCGCAGCAAGGTCTGGATATGGGGAACCGCGTTCCATCCCGCCATGCCGCAGCTCCCCGGCCAGTTTTTTATCGACTCCAATATGGGTTCCGGCTTATCACCAAAAACCCAGCGATATAGGTCGATCAGGAGCAACGCGGGCCTTTTGCCGAAGCCGATCGCTTTGGGCGGCTTCATCGCCACGTGCGCCTTATCCTGCTCGGTAAGAAAACGGTCCCAAACCCGCTCGGCCATAAGACACCTCCATGCGAAGCTAGGCGGAATCTACATTGCCCTTCCGCCAGCGTCAAGCCTCTCCTCGCTGCGCTCTGAATCTCAGATTTCAGATCACAGATCTCAGATCTGAGATTTGAGATTTGCCATTTGAGATCCCGAAGGGCATGGTTGACGACAAGATGAAAATGTTGTCTCTTTGGAGCGGTTACCGGGAAGAAATCGGGGGGTGTCTATGGCCAAGCTGAGATTGACGGTTGCCTGTGACAGTTACGATTACCTGCAGCCTCTTCGTGAAGGCAAAGTGCAGGCGGAGGGCATCGATCTGAACCTGATCACGGTGGAGAGCGGGATACGCCACCAGCGCATGGTTCATCACGGCGAGTATGACGCCTGCGAGTTCTCCATGTCCTCCTACCTGGTCGCGCGCGGCCGCGATATCGATTGGCTCCAGGCGATCCCCTTTTTTCCGCGCCGCATGTTCGGCCATAAGTTTTGCTTTATACGGGCAGGGTCCGGCATCAAGAAGCCGTCGGATCTCAAGGGCGGCAGGATCGGGCTGAGGACGTATGAAAACACCCTTGCTCTGGTAGTCAAGGGAATGCTGATGAACACCTACGGTCTGCCTGTCACGGATGTCACCTGGGTGGTCGTGAACCAGGAGCCGGTAGGCTGTAAGCTTCCGCCGACTATCAAGATCGAGCGGGTCGCCGGGAAAAGGAGATTGGAGGATCTTCTCGAGGCCGGCGAGGTCGACGCCGAGGTGGAGCCGGACCTGCCTCAGACATGGCTCCAGGGCAAAGGCACGGTCGAGAGACTTTTCCCTGAGTTCGACAAGGAAGAGCGGGAGTACTACAAGAAAACCCGGATATTCCCGATCATGCACCCGATCGTCATCAAGAAGGAGATTCTCGACCGCGACCCCTGGGTCGCAACCAGTCTCTACGAGGCCTTTATGCAGTCGAAGAGGCTTTACAACGAGTTCATGCAACAGCCCCATCGGTTGAGCTTTGCCTGGGCAAGATCGTACCTGGAAGCGGAGAGGAGATTTTTCGGCAGAGATCCCTTTTACCAGGGACTAAGCGAAAACCGTCACGATGTGGAAAGCATGATTCAGTTCGCGCAGGAGCAAGGGATGCTTGCCCGGCCGCTCACTGTTGACGAGCTTTTTACGGAGAACACCAGGGGAACCTAAAGCGCGAATTGCAGGGAGGTTTCTATGGCTGATTATCGAATCATCGACGCGGACGGTCACGTGATGGAGCTGGACGAGCAGCTCAAGGAGCACATCGGCCCTCCTTATAAAGATTTAGAGTGGCACCGGAGCTATTCCTTCTGGCCCGGGCTCACCATGGACGGCTACCTGCGCTCGCTACGCAAGCCGGGCGGCTGGGCCGGCGGCGGCAGCGGGCCGAGCGCCCAGGACTGGCTCCGTTTTCTCGACATCAACAAGATCGAGCTGACGGTGCTTTATCCGACTCAGGGGCTTACCCACGCCGCCATTCAGGACCACGACTGGGCCGTCGTTCTGGCGCGGGCCTACAACGACTGGCTTTATCACCGCTTTATGAAGACAAGTTCGCGCCTGGCGGGCGTCGCCCTGCTGCCGGTGCAGGATATCGGAGAGGCGGTGAAGGAGCTGCGCCGCTGCGTGACGGAACTGGGCATGGTCGGCGCGGTGCTCCCGGCGGTGGCGCCCGGCGGAAAGCTCTTCAGTGTTCCGGAGTTCTATCCTCTGTGGGAGGAGGCGCAGAGACTCGATGTCCCGGTCTCCACCCACGGGGGCTTGAGCTTTCCGAATCTCGGCCTGGACATGGCGGGAAATTTCACCGTCGCCCACACCCTCGAGCATCCGTTCGCCCAGATGCGTCAGCTCGTGAGCATGATTTTCGAGGGGGTCTTCGAGCTCTTCCCCAAGCTCCGCTTCGGCTGCCTGGAGTGCGGCGTCGGCTGGGTGCCCTACATGATGGACCGGATGGATGAGGAGCAGGA
>JACPDC010000146.1 GCA_016184235.1 Deltaproteobacteria bacterium
AAATCAGTATTCTGTCCCCGGCGTCCCGCGCGTTACGATCACGGCATCGACAGCTTTGCCGCCCTGGGGCAGGCAGATGAAAGGATTGATGTCGATCGACTGGATCAGATCTTTGCCGGCGGCGGCAAGCTCTGAGACCGCGACGATCGCGCGGCAGAGAGATTGTTCATCCACCGGCGGCGCGCCGCGGAAGCCGGCAAGCAAGGGATAGCCTTTGATGCCGCGGATCATCTGCGCGGCCTCCTCACCGCTTACCGGCGCCATCCGAAAGGTCACGTCGCGATAAAGCTCGACGGCCGTGCCGCCGAGACCGAACATCACGACCGGCCCGAACTGCGGGTCATTCTGCGCTCCGATAATCGTCTCCACCCCTCCTCGGACCATCTCCTGAACCAGGAAGCCTTCGATTGACGCTGCAGGATTTCGAGCCCGGAGGCTCGCCCCTATCTCTCTGCAGGCTTTCTCTACCTCTTGAGGCTTCGAGAGGTTGAGCTTTACCCCGCCCAACTCCGACTTGTGCGTGACACCCGAAGCGATTAGCTTGACGGCAACCGGAGAGCCTAATTCTTCCGCCGCCTGAACGGCGGCATCGGAACTGATCGCAAAAATAGTCTTGGCAACCGGCAGGCCGCACTCACTGGTCACCTGATAGGCTTCCCACTCGTTGAGGATCTTTCTGCGAGACATCATCTCACTTGCCCTTGCACTCAACGGCTTCAACGGTGCGTGTTCTTTATTTTTTTCTCGACGCTGAGCCCGCACCGCTGCGCCGAACATCGCCAGACGCTTCATCGTCCGCACCATATTCCCGGCGCCCTGCAGAAACGGCAGGCGGCATCTCTGCTTGAACTCAAGACCGTAGTCGTTGATGCTCTGCGTGATCATGGAAAACATGGCAAAAGGCTTCGGGCTTTTCCTGGAGATTTCCGCCAGCGCGAGCAGATTGCTCTCCTTGTCCGGGCGCAGATTGCTCTGCGGCAGCTCTTCCTGCAGGGCCAGCAGATCGACTTGAGGATCGTCGAGCAGAAGATGGACGCACTTGAGATAGGTCTCCTGACTTGAAAGACCTCCCCACCCGGTATCCAGGGGATTTCCCACCGAGGAGCCGACGCCCAGCAGGTTATCCAGCTCAGCCTCGGTTTGCGGCTCTAACTGCGACAGCTCCACCTCGGCGTCTTGGGCAAGATCCGACAGCAACCCCTTCAACCCGCCGGAGAAGGTGACGAATGCGGTCTTTTTCCCTGGCGGAAGATGGTTGAGATTGAGGAACAGCTCCGCACAGTTCAGCAGCTCGTCAAGATTGCGGACGCGGACAATCCCGTTTTGCAGGCAGACGGCGTCGAAGACGGAGTCGTTGCCCGCCAGCGCTCCGGTGTGGGCCATCGCCGCGGCCTCCCCCTTAGCCGAGCGGCCGACCTTGAGCGCGATGATCGGCTTGCCGAGCGCCAGCGCTTCCCCGGCCACGGCCAAAAACTTTTCACCATCCCGCACGCCTTCGATAAACGCGCCGATGACCTTGGTCCGCTCGTCGTTGAGAAAGTGATGCAGATAGTCAGAAAGCTCGGCGTCAGCCTCGTTGCCGCTGGTGACAAAGTAGCTAAGCCCGATGCCCCAGCCGACCGCGGCTCGAACAAGAGCTCCAACCAGACCGCCGCTCTGCGAGACGATGGCGAGTCCTCCCTCGCGGATGTCCGCCAAGCGCTGGTCGGGGAAAAGCATCGCGCGCGAGCCGGTGGAGACCAGGCCCATACAGTTGGGACCGCAGAAATGAACGTTGTTCTCCCGCGCATAAGCCTGCAAGAACTCCTTGCGCTTCAGCCCTTCCGGGTCGCCTCCCTCCCCGAAGCCGCCGCTGTAGATCGTCGCGCTGCGAAACAGGATGAGCGGGCTGTTGCGCAGCATCTCGATGACCCGCTCCGCCGGAATGATGATGACCGCGTGGTCCACGGTCTCCGGCAGCTCCTCCAGACTCCGGTAGCACTTTGCGCCCCACATCGTCTCGTAGTTGGGATTGACCGGATAAACCCTGCCCGGATAGTGACAGTGCTGCAGGTTCGCCCAGAGGCGCGCGGGCCATCCCGCTTTGGGCGAAGCGCCCACGATAGCGACGGAGCGGGGGTCCAGCAGACAAGAGAGATCTCTGAACTCAGCCATAGTCACACGTTGCGGCTTCACTCCATCTGAATGCCATAGCGGCGCGCAAAAAGGTAATAGATAACGGCCACCGAAGCCAGAATCGTCGCCCAAACTACCCCGAAGGCGGCCAGCTCCCCCACCTGCGCATTGTCCCATAACTCGTAGATAGCGACAGACACGACGGGGGTGCGCGGGCTGACCAACAAGACCGACATGGAGAGCTCCTTGGCGGAGAGGAGAAACACAAATACCCAGCCGCCAAAAAAAGACGGCGTCAGCAAAGGCAGGACGATGCGCCGCATGCAGTTGGACCATGAAGCTCCGGAGGCATAGGCGGCCTCTTCCAGCTCCCGGTGCAGCTGCAGCAAGCCCGTATGCGCGTAGCGGATGCCGTATGGGATGTAGCGAGCCACATAGGCAACCAGCAAGATCCACAGCGTGCCATAGATCGGAATCGGCACGACGAGATAGAAACGCAAAATGGCAAGACCCATGACTATGCCGGGGAATAAAAGCGGCAATGTCGTGAGTAGATCGAGCAACCAGCGGCCGCGCAACTTCGTGCGCACCAGAATCCAGGAGGCCAGAGTTGTCAGTCCCATCACTACGGTTGCGCTTCCAAGGCCGAGGAGGACGCTGTTCTTGATGGAGTCGGCGACCTTCGGATAGTGGATCGCCGTCTGGTAATTGCGCAGGGTCAGCCTTGAGAGCGCTTCCAGAGAGGGCTGCATGTAAAACGGCAGGAGCGAGGCCCAAAGAATGATCAGAAATGGGAGTATCAGGAGAACGAACGCGTAAAGCAGCAGCGCCGCGCTGGCGACGAAACGCCAACGGCCGAGCGAGATCAGCCTGGGACGATAGCCTTTGCCGGTGATCGTATGAAACCGCGCCGATTCGCGGGTCATGCGAAAGTAAAAGTACAAAGTGCCGGCGACGATCAGCATCAGGAGCACGGAGAATGCCCCCGCGCTGCCGTAATTCGGCGGCATTCTCTGGGCGTCGAGGAAGATCGACGTCGTGAGCACGCGGACATCGCCGGGAAGCCCCACCAGCGCCGGGATCTCAAACGACTCGAAGGCGCGGATAAAAACCAGGAGAATCACGGAAAATATCGCCGGGAGCATCAATCTGAGAGACACCCGAGTTACGGTTTGTAAGGCGTTGGCGCCGCAGGCTTCCGAGGCTTCTTCAAGGGCGGGATCCATGGAGCGAAAAGAAGCCGCCAGCATCAGAAATACGAACGGAGACCAGAGGAGCGCCTCGACGAAGATCATCCCGGCCAGAGAATAGACGTTGAGGATAGGTCCGCTGCTATCCAGGAGTGATTTGAGCCAAAAGTTGACCGGACCCGCCCTGCCCAGTAGAAGCAACCAGCCAATGGTGTAGAGAATGAATGGCGTGCCGAATGATGCAAATGCCGTGAAATAGCCCAGGCCGCTCAGGGGCGTGTCCGTCCGCGTCACGACCCAGGCGATAAGCCCGCCGATAAGGGTCGCCAGCACCGCGCTTCCCGCAGAAAAGTAGACCGTATTGAGCAGCGGGCCCGCTAATTGCAAGCCGCCCAGGAGATCGCGATAGTACTTCCAGGTAAACTGGTCCAATTCCCCGCTGATTTTGGTGGTAAAAAGGCTTGTCTGAATGACGGAGTATAAAGGCGGCAGTACCAGGTAGGCGGTGATGACGGAGACACCCACCAACACCCACGTCTCGACGCCGATGTGGGAAAGCGCGTGCAGGGGTGGGAAATGGGAGGAACGGCCTGTCTCTACTTGAGGAACTGGCTTTGAAAGAAGTCGATCCATTCATTGCCCTTTTCGACCTGCACATCGGGGCTGACGAAGTTGGCTCGCTTGAATCGTCCGCCCCCCGGTTTCAGGTCAGGCTGCTTCGCCGCCATGTCCGGATGGGCCGGGAGATAGTCCACATCTTGAAAGACTTTCTGACCTTTCTTTGA
>JACPDC010000147.1 GCA_016184235.1 Deltaproteobacteria bacterium
CTCCAGTGATCCGGCCGTTAAACAGCCAAGCGGGAGCGCGGCGTCGGACGGCCGGCTTCCCCAGGCGGTCCTCAAGGAACCTCAGAAGCCGGCGGAAAAAGCGGCCGAGACCAAGGTAGCGGAAAAGAAGACCTCACCGGACGACGAGGAAGAGAAGGGCGCGTTGGATCAGCTTAGAGAAGATGTAGGCAGGGTGCGCGATTTCCTCAACCCGTTCAATTGGTGAGCCCTGGTTCGTTACTTCCGCGGGCTCCCCTTTTTAAACCACGCAAGCAACGACGCGCCCGGCATCGCACCGCCTGCGGCCTCGGGCTGCCACCCTTCCGTCGTTCCCGGCGCGGTAGCCTCGACTGCGCCCGCGGGGTGATTCCCGTGCTTCCATGCTTGCACCCTCTCCATGAAGGATTCCATGTAGAGATAGAAGACCGGCGTGATGTAGAGCGTCAGGAGCTGGGAGACCAGCAGGCCGCCGACCACTGCCACGCCCAAGGGGCGGCGCGCCTCGGAGCCCGCGCCGTAGCCTAACGCGATCGGCAGCGCCCCCATGATGGCGGCCATGGTGGTCATCATGATGGGACGGAAGCGGATCAGACAGCCGTCATAGATCGCCTGCAGCGGGCTCTTGCCCTCCTCCCTCTGCCCCTCTATGGCGAAATCGATCTGCATGATGGCGTTCTTTTTAACTATGCCCACCAGCATGATAATGCCCACGAAGGAGTAAATATTGAGCTCCATGTTGAAGAGCATCAGGATCCACAGGGCGCCCAGCCCGGCCGAGGGCAGGCCGGAGAGGATCGTCAGCGGGTGGATGAAGCTTTCGTAGAGAATGCCCAACACCAGATAGACGACGAAAATAGCCATCGCCAGGAGCAGCCACTGGCCGCGCAGCGACGATTCGAACTCCCTGGCGGTCCCCTGAAAACTGGTGCTGATGGTGGGCGGGAGATGATCGCGCGCCAGGCCGTTGACCGCCGCCACCACGTCCCCCAGGGCTACGCCCGGCCTCAAGTTGAACGAAATGGTCACGGAAGGCATCTGGCCGGTGTGGTTGACCGACAGGGGTCCCACGCTGTGTTTCAGACTCGCCACCGCGTTTACCGGAATGAGCGGCCCCGTGTTCGCCTGGCCCGCGGAGGAGCGGATGTAGAGCATGGAGAGCGCCGAGGGATCGCTCTGATACTTGGGGTCGAGCTCCATCATCACCTCGTACTGATTGTTCGGCGTGCTGATGGTGGAGACCCGCCGCGACCCGTAGGCCAGGGAGAAGGCGTTCTGGATCTGCTGGACGGATAATCCTTGCTGCGTGACCCCCATGGTTCCGGCCTTGTCGCGGTCAATCACGATATCGATCTGTGGGTTGTTGATCTCCAGGTCGCTGTTGACGTCTTGCAGCTCCGGCAGCGACTGCATCTGGGCTTCCAGGATGGGAGCGTGCTTGTACAGCTCGGCCGCGTCCGGGCTCTGCAGCGTGAACTGATAGAGGCTTCTCGACAGCCGCCCGCCGATGCGGATCGCGGGCGGGTTTTGCAGGGAGGCGCGGATTCCCGGGACCTGCGCCAGCTTCGGCCGCAGCTCCTGGATCATTTCGCCCGCGCTGAGCGGACGCTCCGAACGGGGCTTGAGCCGGATGAACAAGCGGCCCGTGTTGCCCGCGCTGTCCGACCCGCCCCCGCCCACACGGGACATAAACGCCTCCACATTCGGATCCTCGGCGACGATCGCCGCGAGCGCCTGTTGCTTGCGCACCATCTCGTCAAAAGAGGTCCCCTGAGCCGCCTCGGTGGAACCGATGATCTGGCTGATGTCGGTGCTGGGGATGAAGCCCTTCGGAATCGCCACAAAGAGGTAGGCCGTGACCGCCAGAATCACGCCTGAGGCGATCAGCGTCCCTCGCCGGCGCTGGAGCACCCACTGGAGGCTCTGTTCATAAGCGCGCAGCATGCCGTCGAAGAAGCGCTCCGACACGGCATAGAGCCGATTATGCTTCCGCTCCCCGGGCGGGCGCAGAAAACGGCTGCAGAGCATGGGGGTCAGGCTCAGCGAGACAAAGCCGGACACCAGAATCGCCACCGAGATAGTGACGGCGAATTCGCGGAACAACCGCCCCAGAATTCCCCCCATGAAAAGCACCGGAATGAAGACCGCGACCAAGGAAAGAGTCATCGACACGATCGTGAAGCCGATCTCTTTGGAGCCTTCGAGCGCCGCCTGGAACGGCCGCTTGCCCATCTCCATGTGACGGACGATGTTTTCGAGCATCACGATGGCGTCGTCCACGACGAAGCCCACGCAGAGGGTCAAGGCCATGAGAGAGAGGTTGTCCAGGCTGTAGTCCAGCAGATACATGGCGCCGAACGTGCCGATGATCGACATGGGCAGCGCCAGGCTGGGAATGACGGTGGCCGAGACATTGCGCAGAAACAGGAAAATCACCAGCACGACGAGGCAAAGGGTAAGAAACAGCGTGAACTCGACGTCTTCCACCGACTCGCGGATCGATTGGGTCCGGTCGAAAAGGATCTCGAGATTTACCGAAGGGGGAATCTGCGCGTGCAGCCCGGGCAGCAGCTTCTTGATCGCGTCCACGACTTCAACCACGTTGGCCCCGGGCTGGCGAAAGACGGCCAGAATAATAGCGCGGTTGTTGTTAAACCAGCCCGCGATTTTGTTGTTCTCGACGCTGTCGAGAACCTTGCCGAGGTCCTCCAGGCGCACGGGCGAGCCGTTGCGGTAGGTCACGACCAGAGAGCGGTAGGCCGCCGCGTTCATGAGCTGCCCGTTGGCCTGCAGGGTAAAGGCCTGGTTCGGCCCGCTCAACGTCCCGATGGGGAGGTTGACGTTGCCTCTCTGAACGGCGTTCATCACCTCGTCGATGCCGATCTGGCGCGCCGCCAGCAGAGAGGGATCGAGCTGGATGCGAACCGCGTATTTCTGCGAGCCGAAGACATCCACCTGGGCCACCCCGCTCACCGTCGAGATGCGCTGGGCCAGGACGCTCTGGGCGTACTCATCCACCGTGGAAAGCGGGAGCGTCGGCGAGCTCAGGGCAAATAGAAGGATGGAGTTATCGGCCGGGTTGACCTTGCGGTACGAGGGCGGGGCGGGCATGTTCTGCGGCAGGTCCCTCAGGGCGCGGGCGATCATCGCCTGCACGTCCTGCGCGGCGGCGTCGATATCCCGGCTCAAATTGAACTGGAGCGTGATCTGGCTCCGGCCGAGCGTGCTGGTCGAGCTCATGTTGTCCACGCCGGCGATGGTCGAGAACTGCTTCTCCAGCGGCGTCGCCACCGTGGCGGCCATGGTCTCCGGGCTCGCCCCCGGCAGGTTGGCGGTCACCGAGATCGTCGGGAAATCCACCGTCGGCAGCTCGCTCACGGGCAGGGCCCGAAAGGCCATAAGCCCGAAGATGATGATCCCGATCATCACCAGAGTGGTCATGATCGGGCGGCGGATAAAGATCTCGGCAACGTTCATGACTCGGCCTGTTTTTTCGTTTCTACCTTGACTCCCGGGGCGAGTTGGAACTGGCCATCCGTCACCACCGTCTCGCCGGGCTTGAGTCCCTCTTCGATAACCGCTTCGCCGTCAACGGTCCTGTTGACCACGACCTTGCGCAGCTCGGCGGTCTGCTCCAGGGTCACCACGAACACATGCTGGCCGTCCTGCCCCGCCTGAACCGCTTGTGAAGGCACCACGACCGCGTCCGGCTGGGTGGCGAGCGTGACTACGGCATTCACGAACTGCCCCGGCCACAACCGCCTCGAGCCGTTGGCAAAGGTCCCCTTTAAACGGATCGTCCCCGTGGTTCGGTCCACCGCATTGTCGACAAAACTGACGAATCCCTGCTCGCCGAGATCCTCGTTCTGGGGAAAGGTCGCGTCCATTTTGAGCTGGCCGCCGGCCATGCGTTTCTTGACCTCCGGCAGGTGCTGCTCCGGAACCGAGAAGTTGACATAGATGGGACTGATCTGGTTGATGACCAGCAACGGCGTCGCGTCATTCACCCTGACCAGATTTCCTTCGTGGGCCAGCAAACTCCCGGTGCGGCCCGTCACCGGGGAATAGAGGTAACAGTAGCCGAGCTGGA
>JACPDC010000148.1 GCA_016184235.1 Deltaproteobacteria bacterium
ATTCTCTTGACTTCGGCTCTCTGCCGCGAAAGAGTGGAGGGCGGGAGAAAAAAAAGATGGGATATCTTCCTTTAGAGGAGCTGGCAAAAGTCGATGCCATCGAAGTCGAAGACTACGAGGCAGCGGTAGAGGAGATCTACCGTTTGGGCTGGACCGACGGGCTCCCGGTGATCCTGCCGACGCCCCGGTTGGTCCAGAGAGTCCTAGATTATCTCGGTCGTCGTCCCGAAGAGGTTATCGGGGTGATACCGCCGTATCAAGGCGTGGCGACAGTGGAGAAGATCGCGATTAACTGTGTGATGGCCGGCTGCCTCCCGGAGCACGTTCCCGTAGTCTTGGCCGCTCTGCGCGCTATGTTGAAGGAGCGCTTCAACTTGAACGGCGTTCAGGCAACCACTCACTGCGCTACGCCCCTCTCCATCGTCAGCGGCCCCGTGGTCGAGCGGCTCGGCTTTAATTCCCGCGACAATATCTTTGCCGGTGGATGTCGGGCGAACGCCGCTGTGGGAAGGGCGATTCGCCTGATTCTCTGGAACATAGGCGGAGGGCGGGCCGGCGAGCTCGACAAAGCCGTGCTGGGACATCCCGGGAAGTGGTCTTACTGCATCGCTGAAGATAAGGAGTGGAATCCGTGGGGGCCTCTTCACGCGGAGCGGGGATTCGACGCCCAAGAGAGCTGCGTGACCGTCTTTGCCGGCGAGGCGCCGCATCATATCATGACCGGCGGAGGATACAGCTCGCCGGATAAGATCCTCACGGTGCTTGCAGATTCCATGGCTACAGCAGGCAACAGTACCATGCAGGCCGGCGGGGACATGGTCCTCCTCATCGGGCCGCTTGTGGCGCGCCACCTAGCGGAGAAGGGCTACAGCAAGTCCGATGTCAGAGAGGCCCTTATCGAGCGGGCGCGCAAGCCGGTGCGTCTCATAAAGGCGAACGAATACCTCGGGGAAAGCCATCCCTTCCACTTTAGCCGCTTCGTTGACCCGCGCGCCGAAGAAGCCCTGGTGCCGCTTGTCCGACGGCCGGAAAATCTTTTAATTCTCGTGGCTGGCGGGTGGGGATCGGGAAGCGGGATATGCGCCTTTATCCCCGGTTGGGGACAGCATGGCGGTTTCGCCGAGACGGAAAAAATCGATTTTTCCAACTGACGATTCATTGAGCGCAGAGGAGGCCTAAAGATGTCGATTCGTATGATGAACCCGGTGGCGAAGCCCTACGGCGAGGCTTTCCGCAGACCGGTTCCGATCGAGGAGCTTGATCGGCGACGGCTCGGACTTCTCTTCAACGGCCATGTCTCTTCGGTGAAGTTCTGGAGACACCTGGAGGTGATAGTGTCGGAGCTTTACCATCCCCTAAGCGTGGCCTCTCTGCGGAAAGAAAACACCTTCGCCCCGGCCGCGGCCGGGGGCGAAATTGCTGAGCTGAAATCTCGGACAGACCTCGTGTTAGTGGGCGTCGGCGCCTGAGGTTCTTGCACCAGCGGCTCCGTGTGGGACGCGATAAGACTGGAACAAGAGGGGATACCCACGGCGGTGGTCGTGCACGACGTCTTCTCCGAGGCGGCCGCAAAACAGGCCAAAGCCGGCGGTATCCCCGCTCTCAGGCTGCTCGTCTATTCCCAGCCGCCTCCCGGCGAGAGCGAGGATCAGGCCCGGGCCTCGGCTCGGCAGGTGGCCGAGAAACTTCAGGGCTTTGTGGAATCGGGGTCAGACTGAGCTATCCCGCTTGCCCGGGCGATGATTTCACCCGCGCGCCTCTCCGGGGCGGGAGAAAACCATCTTGCGATGGGGTATGCCGGCCTCCATGAAGAGCCGGCCGACGCACTGGAAGCCCATTTTTTCGTAAAAGCCGATCACCGGAACCTGGGCGTGGAGATAGATCATCTTAACCTTCTTCTTCCGCGCCGACTCGACGGCCCTTTTTAACAACGCCTTCCCCACTCCCTTGCCGCGATAGCTCTTGAGCACGGCCATGCGCCCGATCTTCGCCCGTCCGTTCTTGACGACCAGCCGGGCGGTTCCCACAGCCCTGCCCTGGACCGTCGCCAGAAAATGGCGGGCCGTTCGATCGTCTCTGTCGAGCTCTATTTCTTGCGGCACGCCCTGCTCGCGCACAAAAACGCGGAGCCGGATGGAAAAAGCCCGCTTCAACTCTTTTGCGGAGACGACTTCTTCGACCCGGATCAAGACCGCTCCCCCATGTGATTGACTTTTTCTCGAACTATCACGTTTTCGCAATTCCGAAAACATGGAAATCCGGGCGCGCTTTGTTGACAGACAGGCGCGCTTTTCGATAATCTTCCGGCGAAACCATGCTCACCCGATCGATCTACGCGTTTATCGTCGCAGCGCTCGCGGCATTGGCCTCTGCGACGCCAGGCAGCGCGGCGGAGTCTCCTTGCCCGCCTGTCCTAGATCACAAATTCGCCAGCCTGCAGGATGGGCCGGTCTCGCTCTGCCGGTTCCGCGGCAAAGTGCTGTTGGTGGTCAACACGGCGAGCGAATGCGGCTACACTCCTCAGTACGAGGGCCTGGAAGGGTTATACCGCCGCTATCGCGACCAAGGTTTCGCGGTCCTCGGCTTTCCGGCGAACGATTTCGGCGGCCAGGAGCCTGGTTCGAACAAAGAGATCGCGCAGTTCTGCCGGGTGAACTACGGCGTCACCTTCCCGATGTTCGCGAAGACCTCCGTCGTCGGCGCGAAGGCAAACCCGCTCTTTCGCCAGCTCGCCACGCGGACCGGCAAGCCGCCGCGCTGGAACTTCCACAAGTATCTCCTCGACCGGGCGGGGCAGCCGGTGGCGGTGTTCGAAAGCGCCGTCGAGCCCGCGGATCCAAAGATCACTTCGCAGATCGAGAAACTGCTCGCTGCGCGCTGATATACCTCTCACTGCCTTTATCGACCGAGGAATCTTTCCCCTTGACAGGGCAAGAGGCAAGGCAGTATGGGGGAAGAAATCGCTTTTGGAGGGTCTGACATGAAAAAGATCGGTTTTAAGGCTCGACGGTCCATGTGGAGTTTGCTCGCCGGCTGCGGATTGGCGCTCGCGCTGGCGGCGCAGGCGCTGGCGGCGGCTCCCTATTATGAAGGAAAGACGATACAGGTCATTGTTCCGTTCCCGGTCGCGGGCGGTTCCGACGTCTGGATCCGCACCATCGCTCCCTATCTGGAGAAACAGATGGCCGGGAGTCCCAAATTCACCGTGCGCAACATCGGCGGCGGCCGGGCCATCCCGGGGATGATGGAATTTGCCCGCAAGGTCACAAGTGACGGACTCCTGGTGCTGGTAAGCTCGGCGACCAATTACTTTCCGGTGCTCCTGGGAGACAAGGCGGCCAAGTACGACTTTGGCCAGTGGAAGCCGTTGCTGGTGAATCCCGTGGGCGGCGTCGTGTATGTTTCGCCGGCCTCGGGCGTAAAAAGGGCGGAAGATCTCGCCAAGGCCAAGGATCTGATCTACGGCGGGATCAGCGCGATAGGGCTCGATATGATCCCTCTGATCAGCTTCGAGCTGTTAGAGCTGGATGCCAGGGGGGTGCTCGGTTTCAAGGGCAGGGGCGACGCGCGCATCGCGTTTGAGCGCGGGGAGACCAATATCGATTACCAGACGACGCCCGCCTATAACGCCGCTGTGGTCCCTCTGATTAAGGAGGGCAAGGCGATACCCTTGATGACTTTCGGGCAGCTCGACGACAATGGAAATATCGTCCGGGACCCGGCCGTGCCCGACCTGCCGACGGTTCCCGAGGTCTACGAGAAGATCAAGGGGAAGAAACCCTCCGGCAAGTTCTGGGACACTTACAAGATTTTCATGCCATCCGCGTTTGCCGTGCAGAAGATTCTCTGGGTCCACAGGGATGCCCCGGCCGAGGCGTTGCGGGCCTTTTATACCGCCAGCGACCTGCTGGGAAAAGACAAGGAGTTTGTCACCAAAACGAGTAAAATTCTGGGGGGCTACCCTCTCATGCGCGGCGACCGGCTGGAAAAAACCATCCTGCAGGCTTTCCAGATTGACGCGCAGACCCAACGTTTCGTCAGGGAATGGGTGGGCAAGCAGGGATGCGTTTGCTTTGGAGCAATGGAGCAGTGGAACAATAGCGCAATGGATTCGGCTAAAAAGGCTCCATTGCGGTCCAATGCTCTAATGCTCCATTCTCAATAAGCTCCACAGCAAACGCTTTCATGTGGGATGCCGCCCTAATCGCCCTGGAGAGATTCGCAGATCCTCTCCACATTGGCATGCTCATGGCGGGCGTAATGGCCGGGACCGTCATAGGCATCCTGCCGGGCATGGGCGGCATCGCCTCCGTGGCCATCCTGCTCCCCTTCATCTTTAAGCTGGACGTCAACACAGCCATGGTCCTGCTCATCGGATCGGTGGCGGTCGTGCACACCTCGGACACGATTACCTCGGTGCTGATCGGAACTCCAGGCTCCGCGGCGGCGGCGGCGACGGTTCTGGACGGCCATCCGCTGGCCAAGCAGGGCCAAGCGGGCAGGGCCTTGAGCGCTGCCTTTTTGTCCTCGTTAATCGGCGGCCTTATCGGCACCGTTTTCTTGACTCTCTCCCTGCCGATCGCGCGGCCTTTGGTTCTGCTTTTCGGCTCTCCC
>JACPDC010000379.1 GCA_016184235.1 Deltaproteobacteria bacterium
CGGACAGGACGCAATTTGGGTTATTACATGGTCGTGCTCAAGGACTGCGCCGGCTCTCGAAACCGCGAGCTGCACGACCTCGCTCTAAAACTGATGGGGCGGACGCAATTCGATCTGGCGACCTCCAAAGAGATCGCCGATATCTGGCAGCAGAAGGGCTAGTTCAACCCCCTATTTGACGCCAAGAGTTTATCGCAGACGGGTGCGCCGCAGCTCGTCAACGTCGGCTTCCCAGTGAACTAAACCGCGCAGTTTCAGGATCTCCTTCCGCTTCGCGCCCTTCAGCAACTCAGTGAGCGCCAGATGGACAAGCTCCCGCTTTGACCTGCACTTAAAGACCTTGAGACCCTCTCTAACGAGCCGGTCATCTAAAACAATATTGGTCCTGGCCATAAATCCATCCTCAAAAGCAGGCTATTCTGCCAACTGTAAAAGTCAAGCGACCTTTGTGTATAGAGTTTCCAAAGAGTCCGCCTGGTGGCGTCGTCTTGACGGGATCAATAAATTTCTTGCTAAGTGCTTGAAACCAAACTAGAGTCGGTGCCGATGTTGAGATTTTGGCACCCGTGATATGCTGACCAGCATAATCAATAATTGGGTCCACCGGAGTAGCGGCTAAAATTTGGCAGTGAAGGTGAAAATGCCCGGCACGCGTGTCGTTTCACGAGAAGGCGTTAACGCTACGCAAGCGTTTTTCGAGCGCGCCGGATGCATCTTTCAGGAGGTCGCCCAGCAGAACGACTTTGGAAAGGACGCGTACATCGATATCGCAGAAGGCGATGTCGTTACACATCTCTGCGTGGCCGTTCAAATCAAAGCGGGAGAATCATTTCGGACCGCAAGCGGGGACTACTTCGTGCCTGTCCAAAACCACGCGGCTAACTGGCGACGATCGACGGTACCCGTGTTCGGTCTTGTGTACGACCCGAGCGACCGAGTCTTGCGATGGGCTGATCTGACGGGATACCTCCGTGCTAATCCGCAGCAAGAAGGCGGCACGATCCCGATCTCCCGTGACGCAATTCTGAATGAATCCACTCTTCGCAACGAGTTTAGCGCCGCTGTGGCGGAATATGCGGCGCTCGGCGGCGGCGGTGTCGCGCTCAACTTGTTATCGGCCAGCGACTCACTGCAGGCGGATGCCGTCTTTGACGCGTGGGCGCTCGGTCGACACCACGCTCGCTACCTCCTCGTGCTTCGTCGCCTCATTCTCGAACTCCGTCCCAGCGCTACGCGGAGGGCTATTGCTGCGCTCTCGCATGGAATTGAGGGGTCAGGTCTAGCATCGAAGCATCAGAACGCCAGTCACGAGCCGGAGATATTACAATAACGTGCTCTTTAGCTAGACCTGACCCCCGGTACGGCAATGCGCCGCAAGAGGAGAAGAGGATCGCGCGCCGATGAGATTGAAGTGCTTACGGGGAGACCTGGTATTTCACTGGAAGGATGTCTTCGAGGTTAAGATGTTTGGAGGCATCCATGATCTCAATACCCACGATCCTGTCTTCCTCCCCCATATCCAGCACGATCCCCTCCGAAGGGCGCTTGTTGATGACCTCGTGCTTCCGCTCGTCGAGCCGGATATAGAGCAAGTCTGTCTTAGCGTCATAGAGGATCTGCATCTTAAGCCTCCCACTTGCCGTAAAAGACGTACACGGTCACCGTTACTATAACATCACCCTATGGGCGCTCGCGAACTTGTTCAACCCGTAAACCCTTCATCCCCCCAGATACGCCTGGCGCACCAGATCGTTGCCCGCCAGGTCGGCCGCTTTTCCCTCCAGGATGATCGTCCCGGTCTCCAGCACGTAGCCCCGGTGCGAGACCGCCAGGGCGATCGCGGCGTTCTGCTCCACGAGAAGTATCGTCACCCCTTCTTTGTTGATGCCCCGGATCGTCTCGAAGATCTGCTCGACCACGATCGGCGCCAATCCCATGGACGGCTCATCGAGCAGGAGCAGTTTCGGCCGGGCCATGAGCCCGCGGCCGATCGCCAGCATCTGCTGCTCGCCGCCCGACAGGGTTCCCGCCATCTGGCGGATTCTCTCCTTGAGCCGGGGAAACAGGGCGAAGACGTGCTCCAGATCTTCGCCGACGGAGCCGGAGTTGCGCGAGTAGGCGCCGGCCTTGAGATTTTCCAGGACCGTAAGCCGGGAAAAAATTTTCCGCCCCTCCGGCACGTGGGCCACTCCCAGCCGCACGATCTCGTGCGGCTCCAGTCCCTCCAGGGCCGCGTCCTTAATGGAGATGCTGCCCTGCCGCGGCCGGAGCAGGCCCGAAATGGTTTTCAGCGTGGTCGTTTTGCCGGCGCCGTTCGCGCCGAGCAGCGTCACGATCTCGCCCTCGGCGACGGAGAACGACACGCCCTTGAGGGCGTGGATGGCGTCATAATAAACGTGCAGATCCTGAACCCTAAGCATGGACGCCCCACTGCCCGCGTCCCAGATAGGCCTCGATCACCCGGGGATTCCGGCGCACCTCCGCCGGGCTCCCCTCGGCGATCCTCTCGCCGTAGTCGAGGACAGTCACGCGATCCGAGATGCCCATCACCACGCGCATGTTGTGCTCGATCAGCAGGATGCTCTGAACGTATTTTCCCACCAGTCCCTTGAGCAGGGCCATGAGCGCCTGGGCCTCGGAGGGGTTCATCCCGGCCGTCGGCTCATCGAGGAGCAGGAGCCTGGGCGCCGAGGCCAGGGCCCGCGCGATCTCGAGCCTTCTCTGGTCGCCGTAGGAGAGGTGCTGGGCCCATTCCAGCGCCTTGCTCTCAAGGCCGACGATCTTCAAGAACTCCGCCGCCCGAGCTTCGCTTTCCTTCTCGCGTGCGCGTAACCGCGCGGTGCGAAAGAGAACCTCCCACAGACGAAACTCGATGCGCGCGTGCATGCCCACCAGCACGTTCTCGAGCGCGGTCATCTGGCCGAACACCCGGATATTCTGAAAGGTGCGGCAGATCCCCAGCTTGGCGATCCGGTGCGGGCTCAGTCCCGCGAGCGAATGGTCTTGAAAGCGCATCTCTCCGCCGTCGGGCCGGTAGAGGCCGGTCAAAATGTGGAACAGCGTGGTCTTGCCGGCGCCGTTGGGTCCGATGAGAGAGGCGATCACCCCCTCCTCCAGATGGAGATCGACTCCATCCAAAGCGAGCAGCCCGCCAAACCTTTTCGTCACGCCGCGGACCTCAAGGAGCGCCATCTAATTCTCCCTCGATTTCCCTCGGGACCGTCGCGGCGGCAGGATCCCCTGCGGCCTGAAGATCATCATGAGCATCAGAATCAGGCCGAAGATCATGCGCTCGTATTTGGCCGGCTCAAACTGCGCCGGGATCTGGGTCAAGTCGTAGCTCCCGAGCAGAGGCAGGAAAATGACGATCCCGGACTGGCGCAGCGCGTTGAGCCAGAGAGAGAGCCCCTTCAGCAGCTGGAGGTTCAGGATCGTCACCGCGGTCGCCCCCAGAATCGCGCCGGGAACGGAGCCTATTCCGCCGAGGATCACCATCGCCAGCACCCCGATCGATTCCATGAAGGTAAAACTTTCCGGATTGATAAAAACCTGCTTGGCGGCGAAGAGCACGCCGATGGCGGAGGCGAAAGAGGCGCCGACCGCGAAGGCGAGCAGCTTCATGCGCACCACCGGTATCCCCATCGCGGCCGCGGCGATCTCGTCCTCACGAACCGCCTTCCATGCCCTGCCCACCGGAGAGTTTTCCAGGCGGCGCGTCACCAGGATAACGACCAGGGCCAGCAGCAGCACAAGAAAATAAA
Organism: Deltaproteobacteria bacterium; assembly: GCA_016184235.1. GTDB lineage: Bacteria > Desulfobacterota > Binatia > UBA9968 > UBA9968 > UBA9968. The sequence goes on from JACPDC010000379.1 coordinate 3,762, forward strand.
AATAAAGCGGGTACAGGGCCGCCGCGTCCAACTGCAGGCCGAAAGTCTCCAGCAGGGAGCCGAAGAAAAGCGGCGGTCGCTGGATCGGAGTAATCCCCCTGGGACCGTTGGTGAGATTGGTCGGCTTGTCGAGATTGTTGAGCAGCGCGCGCACGACCTCGGCAAAACCTAGGGTGACGATCGCCAGGTAGTCGCCGCGCAGGCGCAGGACCGGCAGGCCGAGGAGGGCGCCGGTAAGGGCGCCGATCACAATGCTCAGCAGCAGGAAG
>JACPDC010000380.1 GCA_016184235.1 Deltaproteobacteria bacterium
GGCTTGCTCAGCAAACCCCCTCGCTCATGGGCGACCGAGGGGAGTGCGAGTGAGGCTGCGGACGTCCGACTCGAAAGCTTCGGTCTAAGCAGAGGTCTATCGGCCGCAGCCGAGAGCGCGTTCCCCGAGGGAGCTATTGCATCGATCTTGAGAGACGCCTCCGGCGCGAAGCCCTCTCGGCTTCGCAGAGAGTTCCGACGCCGCCGAGCCGATGTTCGCCTACGAGGACAGGGAGGTCCCTGGGAAAAAGAGGGTGGTGATGGCTCCGAGGGGGCGAGGCTGAAGAGCGCAGACGGCTGCCAAAAATCTTGTAAATACGAAAATTCTGAGATACAAGGGCAAGCGAAGGAGCCGAGCCGGATATCGCCTCCGCCACGATAAAACCAGTATCGAGCCGAGCCGCAAAAGGAAAACACAGACCGGGAGCCGGGAGAGAATGTCTGACCGCGCAGTCAGGGTTGCCGCGGTGGGTCTGGGCCGCTGGGCCAAGGTTCTCGCCGATGCGGCCGGGAAGAGCGATCGCCTCAAGATCGTCAACTGCTTCAGCCGCTCGGAAAAAAACCGGGAGGCCTTCTCCCGGCAATACGGATGCCGCGCGGCGAAAAGCTACGCCGAGCTGTTAAACGACCCGGAGGTCGAGGGCGTCGTGGTGACCACGCCGAACGACGCCCATGCGCAGCCGATCCTGGAGGCCGCCGGGAAGGGCAAGCACGTCTATGTAGACAAGCCCATCGCCCACACGATGGCGGACGCCAGGCTCATCGACCAGGCCTGCAGCGACGCCGGAGTCGTCCTGGCCGTCGGCCACGGCGCGCGCCGGCTCCAGGGCAATCGCAAGATCAAGGAGATCCTGGACCGGGGCGGCGTGGGCAAGCTCGTCATGGCGGAATGCAATTTTTCCAACAATCGCAGCCTGGATCTCACGCCCGAGCAGTGGCGCTGGTACAAAGACAAGAGCCCGGGAGGGCCGTTGATCCAGCTAGGCGTGCACCACACCGACACCTTGAATTATCTCTTCGGGCCTGCCAAGCGGGTGACCGCGATGGTCAAGAGACTCTACACCCCCGCGGAGATCGAGGACGTGACGATGACGCTGATAGAGATGGAAAGCGGCCAGCTCTGCTACGCCGGCTCGAACTGGGCGTCGCAGGGGGCCTTCTACACCTACGTCTACGGCATGGATGCCAATCTCTTCTTCACCGTTGATCTCGATTTCTGGCAGCGCTCGGACACGGTCGATCAGCACAGCCGCCTGGAGATGCAGCGCCGCGGCTCCTCGGAGCACCAGTCGATCCCGCTCGCCCGGGGAGACATCCTCCGGGAAGAGCTGGAGGAATTTGCCGGGTGCGTGCGGGAGAAAAAGCGGCCCGAGGTCGGAGGGCCCGAAGGGATAGCCGCCCTGGCTGTGGTCCACGCGGCGATTCGCTCGGCCGCGACCGGACGGACTGTAGAGATCAAAGAAGTAATGAGCGGCGAGGCATGAGTTTCAGGTTCTGATCAAGGTTATTAGACGCCTATGGTACAAATAGCCCCCTTCCGCGGAATTCTCTACAACGAGAAGAAGATCCGGGACCTCTCCAAGGTGATCGCCCCCCCGTATGACGTGATCACGCCGGAGGAGCAGGACAGGCTCTGCCGGAAATCCCCCTACAACTTCGTGCGCCTGATCCTGAGCCAGGAGCCGGAGCCCTACGAGAGCGTTGCGCGCTTGTTCGAGGGCTGGCGGGCGGAAGGGATTTTCGTGCGCGATGATAGGCCCGCGTTGTATTTCTTGAGCCACCGCTTTTCAGACAACGAGGGAAAGACGAGGGAGCGCCTGGGCTTTATCGCCCTGGCCCGGATCGAGGACTTCTCCACCGGAGCCATCCGGCCGCACGAGAAAACATTGGCGGCGCCGAAAGAGGATCGTCTTCGCCTGATGCTCGCCTGCCACGCCAACTTGAGCCCCATCTTCGCCCTCTATGCCCATCCCAAGCAGACCATCAATAACGCCATGATGGAGCAGGCGCAGGGGGTCGCGCCGACCCTGGAGGTCAAAGAAGACGGCGGCGGGACCTGCCTCCTCTGGCGCATCAGCGATCCGGAGGTCATCCGCCTGGCGCAGCGCGAGATGGCCGAGCGGCCCCTGCTGATCGCGGACGGCCACCACCGCTACGAGGCCGCGCTCAACTACCGCAACCGTTTGCGCGAGGAAAGAAAAAATTTCAGCGGGCGGGAGCCATTTAACTACGTGATGATGTATTTTTCCAATATGAACGATGACGGACTGGTCATCCTGCCGACGCATCGCCTGGTGCGCTCGTTCCCGTCGATTCCTTTTCAGAAGCTCGAGGAGGAGCTGCAGCGCCATTTCTATCTGGAACCCTATCCCAAGACCCCGGAGGGGCAGCGCTGGTTCCTGCGCGCGCTCAGGAGCGGAGGAAGAAAGCGCCATATGATCGGCGCCTCCTTCAAGCGCGACCCGCGCTACCTGATCCTGCGGCTGAAAAGCAAGAGAATCATGCAGCGGCTGGCAAAGGATTTGAGCGATCCGCTGCGCGATCTGGACGTGAGCGCCCTGCATCTCCTCATCCTCGCTCATATTCTGGGGATCCCGCCGGAGGAGCAGGTCCAGGGCGAAGTGATCAGCTACTCCCAGGATGAAGAGAGGGTGCTGAAGGCGGTCGACAAGGAGGACTACCAGGCCGCCTTTATCTTGAACCCGCCCAAGCCCGAGGAGATCCTGGCCGTGGTTCAGCGGGGTGAGAAGATGCCGCAGAAGTCGACCTACTTTTATCCCAAGCTCATCAGCGGCCTGGTGATCAACAAGATCGACGCAGACGAGGAGGTCGCATGAAATTGGCGGCCCTGGCAAGAGAGGTGGCGGATCAGCCTCAGGACGTCATCGAGCAAATGAAAAAGATTCTGGGAAAATAAGACTCTATCTTCTTGGCGCGCGCCCGAAGCCGGGACGGCGGAAAGAAGAGCGCTGAAACGCCTCCTGGGCCTCGCCGGCCCCTTTCAGCATCCGGGCGACCTTTGTCCCCAAGACATCCTTGAGATGGCTGTCCAGCATGTGGTCGCGAACGCTCTTGATCTTCTGCCGGACGGCATTTTTACGAACCGCGTCCACTTCGGCCGATTTCAGGTCGTCCATGGAGAGAGAGACGGTCGCCGCCCGGCCGCGCATGGATAGCTGGAGGGTAAATCTCGGCCCCTGGGCATCAGAAACGACCGGCATGGTATAGTCGAGATCCTTGTCGATGCTGCGAATGATCCCTCTGAGGATCTCCTCGCTCTTCTGAAGTACTTCGCGTGCAGTCATGGCAACCTCCTGGAATCACTCTATGCGGCTATTCCCGAAAGGTCAACCGCGAAAGGCTTACCGCCTCATCTTCCCACCGGAGTTATAAACTCGCCGCCGCCCGGCTTGCCCACGACCTTGCCGTCCTGCATCACCACCTTGCCCCGGACGATGGTATAGACCGGCGCGCCTTTGACCTTGCGCCCGTGGTAGGGGGTCCAGCCGACTCGCGTGTAGGTCGTCTCGTTGGTGATCGTCTCCTCGCGTCTCATGTCCACGATCGTGAGATCGGCGTCCGATCCGACCTGAATCGTTCCCTTCCTGGGATAAACGCCGAAGATGCGGGCGGGATTGTACGAGGTGATGCGCACGAGCTTGTCCAGAGTGAGCTTCCCTTCGTTCACCGCGGTGAGAAAAAGTTTCAAGTAATCCTGAATCTGCGGCTCGCCGCCGGGAGACTTCCACATATCCTTCCAGCCGATATCCTTCTCTTCCTTCGTATGCGGGGCATGATCGGTGCCGATCAGATCCACGGTCCCATCCTCGATCCCCTGCCAGAGCGCCTCGACGTGGTGCTCGGGCACCCAGAAGCCGAGACAGTAAGGGCCGAGTTTCTCGACATTCTCCCAGGAGCCGAGAAAAAGCGCCCAGGGGTTGACCTCGACGCTCACCGGGCGCCCCTCCCCTTTGGCCCGCCGCGCCATCTCCAATCCGCCCGGCGTGCTGGTGTGCAGGATGTGCAGC
>JACPDC010000381.1 GCA_016184235.1 Deltaproteobacteria bacterium
GCTCGGCGGCGTCGAACTCCTGATACCGGAGCATGCGCCAAAAGGTCTCCTCGACGCGGAGCGGCAAATAAGTCAGCTCCACTCCTTCCACCTGCACCCTGCCCTCCTGAAGGGCGCGCGTGCGGTCGTAGTCCCAGCATGCCAGGGTCACCCGAAGTTTTGCCATTTGTCGCTCCTGTCCTCTTTCTCTTACGGAATGCTTCGGTTTCCTAACCTGTTTCTTTAACGCCGGCAAGAAATTTTGCGGCGCTGATCACGAACTGTTCTCTCTCGCCCTGGAGCACGACCGCCGGCTCGCCGGAGGCGAGCGTGGTTCGGCGCGAGACAGTATAGAGCTTGCCGTCAAACTGCACCCGCTGCCCTACAGCGAACCGCTGGAGCTGCAAATGATCCGGAAGCGGATCGATCTTCTCCATGCAGGTTTTCCATATCATATGTCGGGTGGAATCTTAAACCGGCAAGTCAGGCGGGAGGCGATGCTACTCATGTCTAAAGCTAATTGACAACATCCGGGACGAAGTTTACAGTCGCGAAATCGTGAAGGCGGCGAAAAAAATGCGTGTCGCGGTGGTGGGCGCCGGCGCCGTGGGCGGCTACTTCGGCGCCAGGCTGGCCGCGGCGGGCCATGAGGTAGGGTTTGTCGCCCGCGGCAGACACCTGGAGGAGGCGCGCAGGGAAGGGCTTAAAATCAAGAGCGTCCAGGGCGACCTCCACATCCGCGCCCTGTTCACTTCCGAGCCGAGGGAGATCGGTCCCGTGGATCTCATTCTCTTTTGCGTTAAGTCCTACGGCACCGAGGAGGCGGCCGGGGAGCTCGCCCCTCTCATCGGCAAAGAGACGGCGATTCTTTCCTTGCAAAACGGCATCGACAATCCGGACAAGATCGCGAGCCTTTGGGGCACTGAACATACCTTGGCCGGGGTCGTTTATATCGCGGCCGAGATTCTCGCGCCGGGCACCATCGGCCACAGCGCCGGCGGGAGGATCGTCCTCGGAGAGCTCGATGGGCGAGCAAGCGAGCAGGCAAAGGCGGTCCGGGAGCTTTTCGCCGCCGCCGGCGTGCCCTGCGATGTCAGCGCGGAGATCCGCAAAGTGATGTGGGGAAAGCTCGTATGGAACGCGCCTTTTTGCGCCATCGCCTGCCTTGCCCGGGCTACGGCTCAGGAGATCCTGGATTCGGACTCTCTGAGAAAATTGGCGGTCGACTGCATGGGGGAAGTGATCGACGCGGCGAGGTGCCGGGGAATCGACCTGGCGCCATCGGTCATAGAGGACGCCGTCAAGCTCTCGCGCGGGCTCGGGCCGTTCAAGCCTTCGATGCTGCAGGATCTCGAGGCCGGAAAGCCGCTTGAATGCGAGGCCTTCAATGGGATAGTAGTGAAGCTTCTCCGCCAGGCGGGAAAGACGGCACCGATCAACGGGATGTTCTACGCGGCCCTTGAGTTTCTCGACCGGAAAAATCGCGCCGCAAAATCCGCTTAGGCGCTCTTTTCATGTGGAACATTTCTCTTAAGATATTCGTCTCCTGTTTCGGTTTGGCGCTTTGGCTAGGACTCCCGACTCCTGCAGAGGTGCAGTCTCAAGAGCGGGAAAAGGATATGGCGGCAAGAGGTCAATATATCTTCGCCGTTGCCGGAGGCTGCGCCTGCCACACAGTCCCCAAAGGGACTCCCCACGTGGGCGCCCGGGAATTTCCCATCCCCATGGCGAAGGTCTATTCGACCAACCTGACCGCAGATAAAGAAACGGGACTAGGTGGTTGGTCAGATCAGCAAATACACGATGCCATGGTAAAGGGGCTTCGACCGAATGGTGATCAGCTTATACCCGCCATGCCCTATGAGGCTTATTCCGGCATGGCGCACGAGGATCTCAAAGCCCTGGTCTCCTATTTAAGAACTCTAAAGCCGGTGCGCAAAGAAAACCCCCGGCCACAAGCCCGTGTTCGTTTTTTTCGTCCCCTGGTCACGCCATTATGGCTGAAGCTGTTCGGCCGTTTCTATGATCCTCCGGCAACAGCTCCTAAGAGCGGCGTTGAAAGAGGACGCTATCTGGTGGAACATGTCTCTCTTTGCGGCGATTGCCATACCCCGCGAAATTTCTTTATGGCGCCCGACCGCTCCTTCTATCTAGCCGGGACTAAAAAGGGACCGCTAGGCGAGGAGATCCCTAACATCACGCCGGACAAAGAGACCGGCATCGGCGATTGGAGCAGGGAAGATATAGCGGAGCTTTTGTTAAGCGGCACCAAGCCAGACCTGGACAATGTCCAGGGCTTGATGGAAGAGGTGGTTCAGGCCGGCTATAAGAACATGAGGCGGGAAGATGCCCTCGCCATCGCCGACTACTTAAAGTCCGTTCCGCCGGTCAAGAATAAAATCAAGTAGCTTCTTGCTCTATCGGGTTTTGCCCGCGTACCTGATCTGGTCTTTGACCCCCGCCTCTTGGAATCCCTTGAGTCTCAACTGGCAGCTATCGCAGAGACCGCAGGCCAAGCCCTCTGGCGTGGGATCGTAGCAGCTCCAGGTGAGAGAATAGTCCAGACCTAGCTCCAAGCCCTTTTTGATAATCTCGCCTTTAGTCATGCGAATCAGCGGCGTGTGAACTTTGAATTTGCTCCTTCCCTCCACGCCCGCCTGGGTGGCGAGATGGGCCATGCGCTCGAAGGCCCGGATGTACTCCTCGCGGCAATCCGGGTAGCCGCTGTAGTCGAGCTGGTTGGCGCCGAAAAAGATATCCTCGGCCCCGACCTTCTCCGAGAGGGCCAGGGCGAAAGAGAGAAATATCGTGTTTCGAGCCGGAACATAGGTGACGGGAATGGCGCGGGAGATCTCCTGGATGCTCCTCGCCTTGGGCACGTCGATCTGATCCGTCAACGCCGAGCCGCCTATGGAGCGGAGATCGATGTCGATGATGAGATGGTTTCGGACTTCCAGGGCGGCCGAGACTCTCTTTGCCGCCTCGATTTCACGCTCATGGCGCTGGCCGTAGCGCAGGGTGAGCGCGTGGAGCTCGAATCCTTCGCTTTTGGCTATCGCGGCGGCGGTGCAGGAATCGACGCCGCCGCTCAAGAGCGCCACGGCCTTTTTTCGCGCCATGAGCTATCGAACCTTGGTTCCCTCTAGGGGATAGCGCTTTTCGATCCAGCCGGGAAAGCCTTCGTAGAGGACCCTCATGTTCCGATAGCCCCTCTGGTGCAGCATACCGTAGGCCAAACTGGCCAGGTGATGGGGGCAGGCTCAATAGAGCGCTACAGGTCTGTTTTTGGGAATCTCCGCCAGCCGCATGGGGATCTCGCCTAGCGGGATGGAGATAGCGGCCTTGATGTGCGCCTCCTCGTACTCTTCGGCGCTGCGCACGTCCACGATCAGCGGTTTTTTTCCTGTGGTGATCTGCTCCACCAGCTGTTCGAGGTTGATGAAAGCCGGCTGGACTCCACCGGGGATCTGCTGCTGGACGTACTGCGGATATTTGCTCGGATCGGCGAGCGATTCTCCAAGACCAACGAGCGGCCCGAGAGAGAGCGCGAATAAAAGAAGAAAAATCTCTCTGCCATAGAAGCGGCTCATGGGAATCCTCCTGGGAACGCACTGTATCGCGCCAGCTCCGTGAGAGTCAAAACTCCTTCACGGCGGTCGCCGCCGATGATCCAGGTCGGAAATCTCTCGATGCGCGCGTCGCTGCATATCTTTGCCAGGGGTCCTCGCGTGCCCTGGGGGCTGCACTCGATATAGGGCAAGCGATTGGCGGAGGCGCCGAACATCAGTTTTTGATCCTCGCAGTGAGGACACCAGTAGGCGCCGTAGAATTTGGCGTTGCTCTTTGCCAGGTGCTCGGCCAGCGCGCGGACCTTGGGCTCTTCCGGCGCCGCTGTCTTGCCCCATACCCCCGCGTAGTGGAGGTGAAGGGCGATCACAACCGCCACTCCGCCGGCCCCTGCCCACAAGAGCCAGGAGCCCCAGGAGAATCTTGGAAGATTTTGCGGCCGCTGATAAATGGTCGTTGCAAAGATAGCGAGCATCAA
>JACPDC010000382.1 GCA_016184235.1 Deltaproteobacteria bacterium
GTTGATCTACACATCTCGTTGTCTCCTTTCTCCAATAAAAAAATCTTGCACTCTTGTATTTTGCAATTTTCCTTTTGCAATGTTTTATGACTAATACGTTGCATCGCTATAGCGAGCATTATGCCTTCGACGGGCGGCCTGCCAGCCCCGAGCCGATTAAGGACGACTACATCGTCTTCGCGATGGCCAGCCGGGGGCTCAACGACAAAAATCTCGTCGAGAAATACCGGCGCTTTCTCCGCCTGGCCCTCAAGCACAATCCCGTCAACATCGGCGACGCCAGCAAGGGCGGAATGCTGCGCCCGCGTACGGACATGAACCCGACGGCCCACTGGAGACGGGACCAGCGCGCCGACCCCGAGCAGGTGATCGCCGGCATCGAGGGCCACACCACCGTGGCGGCGGTCTTCGACAACTATGAGGCGATGAAGGCCTTCGTGGAGGAGATCAAAGAGGAAAACTTCGGCATCTCCGTCAACATCAGCGCCCCGATGGACGACGCCCGCCGCTGCTGCCGGCAGACTGGAATTACCCGGCACAGCGTGGAATACTCCATCGGCTTTCACGGCCGCGTGGACAAACTCCCGGACGGAACGACTCTGGAGCTTTCCACCATGTGCGGCCACGGAATGGTCTCCGCCAACTTCGCTAAAAAGATGATCGAGTGGACGAAGGAAAACAGACGGACCCCGGAGGAGGCGGCGCGCTATCTGGCCCGCTTCTGCATCTGCGGGGTCTTTAACATCCGCAGGGCCGAGCGCATTATCAGGCAGGCCTGCGCCTTACAACGTTGAGGCTGCCATAGGCAGCCGGAGAGGAGTCATACGATGAAGCGACGGATCGGTATCTTTCTGGCTACGGCAGTTTTGGCTTTGGCGCTCTCGCCCGGAGGGGCGCGGGCCCAACAGCCGCTCTCCATCAGATTGGGGCATGTGGGATTTCCGGGATCTCTCTTCGCCATCAACGCGGACGAGTACGCGAAGAGAGTCAACGGCGCCCTCAAGGGGAAAGTGGAAGTCAAGGTTTTCCATTCGAGCCAGCTCGGCAGCGACGAGCAAATGATGAGGGGCGTCAAGGTCGGCGCCCCGGAGATGTTCCTGCCCTCCACTATTATGAGCACGGCGGAGCAGAAGTTCGGCGTCTTTGAGATGCCCTACATCATCGTGAGCCGCGCCCATATGAAGAAGGTCTCTGAGAACAAGCAGGCTCAAGGCGCTCTCTTCGAAGGGCTTCCGGCAAAGGGTGTTAGAGTCCTCGGGGACTGGGAAAACGGCTTCCGGCACATCACCAACAACGTGAAGCCGATCGCCAAGCCGGAGGATCTGAAAGGGATCAAGCTGCGCGTGCCGGGCGGCGTCTGGCGGGTGAAGATGTTCAAGGCCTACGGGGCCAACCCCTCGCCGATGCCCTTTGCCGAGGTCTATTCCGCCCTCCAGTCCGGCGTGATGGACGCTCAGGAGAACCCGTTCCCGCAGATCGCCTCGGCCAAGTTTCAGGAAGTGCAGAAATTTCTTTCCCTGACCGGCCACGTATACACCCCCGCCTATCTGGTGGCGGGCGAAGACTTCTGGAAAAAGCTTCCCAAGGATATTCAGGCAAGCCTCTCCAAGATCGCCTGGGAGATGGGCGATGTTGCCCGCTCGGAAGGCGCGCGCCTGGATAAAGAGCTCATGGGAAAGCTAGCCCCGCCGATGAAGGCCAACGAGGTGGATAAAGACGCCTTCATCAAGGCGTCGGCATCGATCTACGAGGACTTCGGCAAAGAGGTGAAGGGCGGCGCGGAGCTGGTGATGCTGATCCAGTCGCTGCGGTGACCGATACTCGTGTAATCGTTGATTCGTCTATTCGTTAACTCGGGGAGAAATTTCCCACGAATAACCAATAACGAGTAACGAATAACGAAATATCTAATGGATCGGTTGCTCCGTAGATTTGTCCACCTCATCGAGTGGTGGGCCGTCGTTTTGCTCATCCTGATGGTAACGGTGGTCTCGCTTGGGGTCTTCTTCCGCTACGTCCTCGAGGCGGCCCTGGTCTGGTACGACGAGTTCGCCTCCTACCTGCTGGTCTGGCTTACCTTCTACGGCGCGGTGGTGGCTTCCTATCGCCAGCGGCACATCGGCTTCGAGGCGGTGGTCGACCGTCTCGAGCCCGGGACCCGCAGGATTACCGATACCATCGGCGAGTGCTTTGTCCTGGGCTTTCAGTTCGTGCTGTTCTATTACGGCTGGCTGCTCACGGAAAAGATGGGAGACGAGACCGCAGTCTCGCTGGTCTGGGTCAAGATGAGTTGGGTCTACAGCGTGCTTCCGATCACCGGCGGACTGATGCTGTTGATCAGCCTCGTGCGCCTCATAGAGATCGGCTTCGTCAGAGCAAAACGGAGAGGAGATAAGACCGCGTGGAGTGGCTCATCCTCGGAATAATCATCCTCCTCACCCTCATCAACGTTCCGATCGGATTCGCCCTCTCCCTTTCCGCGATCGTCCTGCTCCTGTGGAAGGGAAGCGCCTCTCTCAGCGTCGTCCCCTTGAATCTCTTCTCCGGCGCCTCGAGCTTCCCGCTGCTCGCCATTCCCCTCTTTATCCTCGCCGGCGGCTTGATGGAGACCTCAGGGATCTCGCTCCGGCTGGTCAATATGGCGAACAGCCTGGTCGGCTTCATCCGCGGCGGACTGGCCATGGTCACGGTCGTGGCCACGATGATCCAGAGCGAGATCTCCGGATCATCCGTAGCCGACGCCGCCGCCATCGGCAACGTGGTGATCCCGGCGATGGAAAAACGCGGCTATCCCAGGGCGCTGAGCGCGGCCATCGTCTCCAATGCCGCCTCGGCGGCGATCCTGATCCCGCCGTCCATCCCCATGATCATCTACGCGTGGATGGCCGAGACCTCTGTAGCCAAGCTCTTTTTTGCCGGATTTCTGCCCGGCGCTATCGCCTGCGCCGCCATGATGGCGCTGAGCTACTACTACGCTCGAAAGTACAACTTGCCCGTGGAGCAGAGCTTTTCGATTGTCCGGGTGGCAAAATCGACGGCGCACGCATTCTGGGCGCTCTTCATTCCGATTGTCATCTGGGGTGGGATCTTTCTCGGCATCGCCACCGCCACCGAGGTGGCGGCGCTCGCGGTGCTGGCTGCGTTCATCATCGGCGTTTTGATTTACCGCGAGCTTCCCGTAAAAGAGCTCGTCCGCGTGCTCAAGGACTCCGCCGGGCAAACCGCCGTGGTCATGCTCATCGTCGCCTCATCGGCGGTGCTCGGCTGGTATCTCACCAGCGAGCAGATCCCGCAAAAGTTCGCCCGGCTCATACTCGAGACGACGTCGAACAAGTATCTGATCCTGCTATTTCTCAACATCTTCTTCCTGGTCGCCGGAATGTTTCTCCACTCCGCCGCCGCGATCATTCTGATCGTGCCGATCGTGATGCCCCTCATCCGCCAGATCGGCGTCGATCCGATCCACTTCGGAATTATCGTCACCATCAACCTCGGAGTCGGCCAGCAGACCCCGCCGGTGGCCACGGTTCTTTTCACCACCGCGGCCATCGCCCGCATCCCCTTCTGGGATGTTTTCAAGGCCGGCTGGCCCTTCACCGTCGTATTGGCATTGGTTACTCTCCTAGTGACCTACGTACCCTGGATCAGCCTGGGGCTTGTCAACATGATCAAGTGGTAGACAGCCCGGTGAAAAAGGCCCACCTGCTTCGTTGCGCTTCACCGCCTCGCTCCAACGTACTGCTCAAGTACGCCTCCGCTCGTCGGTCTGTCGCGCGCCTTGCATCGAGGGTATGGGGTCAGGTCTTGTATCTTGCTATCCGACGACCACTTTGATAGTTCCTCGGCTATGGCTCGTCCTCTCAGAGTCGAATTTGACGGCGCGATCTACCATGTGACCTCTCGAGGTAACGCCCGAGAAGACATCTTCGATGACGATGGAGATCGCAAAGCCTTCCTGGAGACCCTCGGCAAGGTCGTTAACCGCTT
>JACPDC010000383.1 GCA_016184235.1 Deltaproteobacteria bacterium
GGGCTAAGCATTACATTATCGGGTACTATCAGACCTTCGAACGGCTCACTCGAATGGAGGAACTTATCTATGAGATCCATGATCTTGATCCAACCTCCCAGGGTGCCCGCTATCCATACGTATAACGGAAGGATAAAACCAAGGAAAAAAGCTTCTCTGATGCACCAGGTTTTCTGAGTCTCGATGTTCTCAGGGACGAAATTCGAGAGCTAGGTGAGCTATTGAGTGATGTTACAAACTATTTGGCCGTTTCCCAAGATCTTGAAGCTGAGGGGCGTTCCATTTACCGATATGAATCTTATTAGCGCTAAATCTCCGGGAAAAACTCAGTGAATAGCCATGCTATTTTTTTGTTCCCAATGGGTTGACGTATCACAAGCGCTCTCCGTCGTTTTGGGTACATGGCTACTCGCCTTTGGATTAAAATCTAAAGCGTTAAGGGGTCAGTCCTTTACTTTATAGTCCCGGGTACGCTATGTTCCGCGCATGGCGCGTCCTCTTCGACTGGAATTTCCCGGTGCCCTCTACCATTTAACCTCGCGGGGTAATCGGCAGGAGAGCATTTTCCTAGATGACGCTGATACGCGCAGTTTTCTCGACCTGCTTGGAAAGGAAGTGAAACAGCAGGGATGGATTTGTTATGCGTACTGTCTGATGGAGAACCATTACCATCTGGTGATGGAGACCCCTGAGCCCAACCTGGTGCGCGGCATGCGACGGCTCAACGGAGTCTACACCCAAGCCTTTAACCGCCGGCACAAGGAAGTCGGTCATGTTTTTCAGGGGCGCTACAAGGCCATAGTGGTGGACAGGGAAAACTACCTCCTGGAACTATGCCGTTATGTCGTGCTGAACCCAGTTCGGGCGAAGGTGGTTCAAAGGCCAGAGGGCTGGAAGTGGTCGAGCTATCGGGCAACGGTGGGAAAGATTGCGGCGCCGAAATGGTTGGCGGTGGAAAAGGTGGTGAGCCTTTTTTCGGGCAAGCAAGCAAACTACCGCAAGTTTGTAGCTGAGGGAATTGCCAAGCCGTCGGTTTGGAAAGGTCTTAAGGGACAGATTTATTTGGGGGGCGAGGGTTTTTTAAGACGCATGCAAAACCTGGTTGAGGGAAAGGCGGTGCAGGGGATTGCACGGGCACAGACCAAGCCGCTATGTCCTGGCGTGGACGAAATTGTTGCCACGGTCCGGCGAGCTTATGATGTTCCAGCGTCGCGGGTGCTCGATAGGAGCCACGTGGAGGCGTATTGGTTGGCGGTCTATTTAATGCGCCGGGTAGGGAATCTTTCGCTCCAGGAGGTTGCCGGGCGTGTTGGGGTGTCGGCTGCAAGGATCTCACAGATCCAAACCAAGATTGAGCAGGGGCAGACAAGTACAAAGATGGCGCTGATGTTAAGGCGATATAAACTAAAGGACTGACCCCACTACGTTACTATAAACTAAAGGACTGACCCCACTACGTTACTACGATCGGAATGTCTTCCGGCAAGCCCCAATCAACCCCTGCATGAGAAAGCCAAGGGGAGTATTCACTCCTCAATGTCCCGGAACGATTGTAGCGATCGGCAAAACCGGAAGTTATCCCGGGACAATTGGCATCTTCCGGCATTTCCGGGCGCAATCCAGTTTCAAAAATACCGGCAGCTATATACTGTTCCTTGGTTTCCATTGCGCTCGCCTGGGATGCCGCCAGCAAGACACATGCAGCTGCGGCCGCCAATAATATTCCAGGTTTGACGGTAACTCTCATGTGCGTATCATATCTCGACATGCCCGGAAGACAAGTGCTAGAAAGGGGCTAGGGATAGAGGGGGAGTACTGTGGGGAAGCTGGACGGCAAGGTGGCGCTGATCACGGGCGGGAGCCGGGGCATCGGCAAGGCGATCGCCATGGCCTACGCGCGCGAGGGGGCGAAGGTCTTCATCTGCGCGCGCAAGAGAGGGGTCTTGCGGAAGGCCGCCGAGGAGATCCGCGCCGCGGGCGGGGAGGTCCGCTGGTACGCCGCGGACATCTCCAAGGCCACTGCGGTGAGGCGTCTTGTCCGGCAGGTGTGCCGCGCGTACGGAACCATTCATATTCTGGTGAACAACGCCAGCATGCTCGGGCCGCGCGAGCCGGTTATCAATTATCCAGTGCCCGCCTGGGAAAAGGTGATCAAGGCCAATCTCACGGCGGTGTTTTTCGTCACCAAGGAGGTGCTTGGCGTGATGGCGCGGCAAAAAGAGGGGGCGATCATCAATCTCTCCTCCGGCGTCGGCCGGATCGGCAAGGCGCGGTGGGGCGCGTATGCCGCCGCCAAGTTCGGCGTGGAGGGGTTGACGCAGGTGGTCGCGGAAGAGGTCAAAGAGTGGAACATACGGGTAAACGCGGTGAACCCCGGCGGCACGAGAACGGAGATGCGCGCCGAGGCCTATCCCGACGAAGAGCCGATGACCTTGCCTACGCCTGAAGAGATCGCGCCGATCTTCGTCTATCTGGCGAGCGATGAATCCCGCGCGGTCACGGGAAAATCGTTCGACGCGCGTGACTGGAGCAAAATTTAATTGACGGCAACGCATAATTCCTATACAAATACGGTAATTTACCCCAGCCAAAGGGAGGTACGGGAATGAAAAACAATTACTGGATTGCCATCGCGGTGGCGGCTCTGGTTGTGCCCGGCTGCCAGAGGTCGAGAAAGAGCTGAAAGCCGCCCAAGGCCAGGTTGAGAAGTCCAAGAAGGACTTGGCGGACTTGAAAGGCAATTTGGGAGAGGTAACGAATCAGAAGCTCAATCTCGAAAAAGAGGCGGCCGACCTCAAAGAATCGCTGGAGAAGGCCACGAAGAGAAAAGGCCGCTAGTCGTAAAGAGTAAATCCCGGTTACGAGCGAAAGGTATCCTCCAATGAAGGCATGCCGGCGTGTTGCTATTCTTGTTGTTTTTCTGCTCCTTAGCGGATCGGCGATCCTCGAGGGGCAAGAACTGAAGAAAATCAAGATCGGCTATCCAGCCATTTCCTACAACCAGATTCACATCTGGGTGGCCAAGGATGCCGGGCTCTTCAAAAAGTATGGGTTGGATGCGGAACTGGTATTTTTTAGAGGAGGACAGTTGGCCACCCAGGCCTTGGTGGCCGGAGATCCGCCGATCGTAAACATCGGCCTGGTCGTGCAGGCCGGCCTGCAGGGCCATGACATGGTGCTGATCGCCTCTTCGGAGAACGCCTACTATTATTCGGTGGTTTCGCGCCCGGCGGTTTCTAAGATAGAACACCTCAAGGGGAAACGATTGGGCGTGAGCGGCTTCGGTTCGGCGTCGCATAACGCCGCGCTCATTTTGCTGCGCAGGTTCAATCTGGAGCCCAACAAGGATGTCGCCGTGGTGGTGGCCGGCGCTACTACGGAGCGCTTGGCCGGGATAGAGAGCGGCAGGATCGACGCCACCGTCTTGACCCCCTCGGAGATTCCCCGCGCCCGAAAGCAAGGCCTTGCCGAGATCTACAACATGGCCGACTTGGGTCTCGAGGTCCAGGGAAATGGTTTCGCGACCTCGCGCGCTTTTATTAAGGGCAACCGGGAAACGGTTAGGGCGGCGCTCAAAGCATACGTCGAGGCGATTTATTACATTTACCACAACAGGGCTGAAACGAACCGGATTGTCTCCAAGTACCAGCGCACATCCGATCAGGATGTTCTGGACGCGACTTACACCTGGTTCGTTAAAAATGTCGCCAAGAAGCCCTATCCTACGCTCAAAGGGCTCCAGTTCCTGATTAATGAAATTTCGAGCAGGCTGCCTCAGGCGAAGAGCGCCAAGCCGGAGCAATTTGTCGACCTGACTTTGCTTCAGGAGCTGGAGAAAGAGGGCTTTTTCGGCGAGATGGGCAAGAGGTATCCATGATGCGTTGGACGCGAAGGTCTATCTTCCTTGCCGCCTTTTTGTTTTGCGCCTCTCAGCTTCCAGCCCAGGAAAAGATTACCCTGGCCATTCCGGTTCACGCCCTGAGTCAGCTGCCGGCCTATGTGGGGGTTCGCTTCGGTCTCTTCCGTGAGGAGGGGCTGGACGTCCAGATCGTGCAGATGAGAACCGCTCTGGTGGGGCCGGCGCTGATTTCCCGGGAGCTGGATTACGGGACGGCGGCGGACACCATGCTGCGCGCGGCCACCACCGGGCTGCCCGTCAAGGTCATCGCCTTCGGCGGCATCCGGCCGGCTTTATCTCTGAATGTCCGCCCGGAGATCAAGACTCCCATGGATCTCAAGGGCAAGAACATCGCGGTTTCCTCGAAGGGAAGCACCACGGACATCGTCGCGCGGGAGATCGCGCGCCACTTCGGTCTGAATCCGGATCGGGATATCATTACCATGCCCCTGGGCAGCCAGACCAACAATCTTGCCGGGCTCCGCAGTAACGCCGTGCAGGGGGCGGTGTTTACGCCTCCCTATGATGTCATCGGCGAAAGGGAAGGTTTCCGAGTGCTGGCCTGGGCCGGGGACGTGGTCAAGGAACAGCTCCAGGCGGGACTCGCTACCTCGGACGACAAGATCCGCGCCAACCCGGCTCAGGTGAAGCGGATGGTGCGGGGATTCGTGAAGAGCCTGGTCTACCTGCGCAAAGAAAAGAGCCGGGTGGTGAGTCTGATCTCCAAGGAGTGGAAGATCGATCCGGATATCGCCGACAAGAGCTACGATGTGATGGTGAAGACCCTGAGTGCGGACGGCTCCGCCAGTGACCGCGCGGTGGAGAACGTGATCCAGCAGACGCTCAAGGCGACCAAGAGCCAGAAAGAGGTCCCTCACTCCCAGGTGGTCCAGTTGGGTTTTCTCCAGGAGGCGCAGAAAGAATTGCGCTTGCGATAAACGATCGTTTCTTCCGCTTCCGGGAGAGAGGAGGGGCATGTGAATCAAGTTGTCGGCAAGCGTTTTCCTGACCTCGAGCTGCCCGACCATAACGGGCAAAAAATCCGGCTTTCCGAAATCGCCGGGAAATTCCCGCTGATCGTCGTCTTCTACCGCGGCTACTGGTGACCCAAGTGCCAGGTGCAGTTGCGCCTGCTGACCGAGTTTCAAAAAGAGCTGGCGGTCAATTACTGCAAGCTCGCGGTGGTAAGCGTCGATCCGCCCGAGGTCAACGCTGCCTTCAGGGCCGGATTGGGCGCCGATTTTCCCTTTTTGAGCGATCAGGATCGCGCCGTCGTCAGGCAGCTCGACATGATCGAGACCTCCAAGTCCCGCGGCGAGACCGCCATCCCTTATGCCTTCTCCTTGATGCCCGACCTCACGGTCCATAACCTGTATTGCGGCTACTGGTACGTGGGGCGGCCGACGCTGGACGAGCTGCGCCAGGACCTCAGGGCGATGATGAAGAAGGGCCGCGCGGACTTCGACCCGCAGGCGCAAAGCGTACGAAGCGGGTCATAGGGCAAGGAAAATGCGGTTCCATCGTCTAATAGGTTTAGATTGGGGCGTAATCAAGAATAGAAAGGAGGTGAAAACCGATGGTTAAAAGGCTATCAGGCGTTGTCGTAGCGGTCCTTTTGGCCCTTTCCTTTGCCGGCTCGCTCTTGGCCGACGAGATCAAGGGGAAGATAACGAAGGTTGGAGGAGAAGGCCGTGAGATTACAGTGAAGTCAAAGGATAAAGAGGTCACTGTGAAGATCAGCGGCAGCCGCACGGCCCTGGAAGGGGTTAGTGGCCGCTCTGCCCTCAAGGAAGGCCAGAGTGTCACTGTGGATTATTCGGGCGACGAGGCCAAGAAGATCACCGTGAAGGCGACTAAGTAGGCATCAGGAACAGAACTCAACTCTGAGGCGAAAAAGGGGAGGTGGATAGAATCCGCCCCCCTTTTTCCTTCTGAGGCGGCCGCTGACGATGTGACGCCCCTTACGGAAGAGCTTGCAAGATCGAAACTAACCGATTAAACTTTGTTTCAATGATCAGCCCGGATGAGATTCAGTCGACCCTGGAGAAGGCCCTGCCCGGCGCGACAGTCGCGGTTCAGGACTTAACCGGGGGAGGGGATCATTTTCAGGTCGTTGTGGTCTCGCCCTCCTTCGAGGGGAAAGGGCTCGTGGATCAGCATCAGATGGTTTATGGAGCGCTTAAGGAGTCGTTAGGAAGCGAGCGCATACACGCCCTGGCCTTAAAAACTTACACCCCGGGGCAGTGGGAGCGCATTGCGGCCCAAAAATAGCGAGGAGGTCTTATTATGCCGGACGAGGTATTGGCGAAGATCGACGAGAAGGTTAAAAACAACAAAGTGATGCTCTACATGAAGGGGAACCCGGATTTCCCCCAGTGCGGTTTTTCAGCCCACACGGTGGAGATACTGAGATCCTACGGGGTTCCTTTTGAGACGGAGGATGTGCTTGCGGACCCCGAAATCAGAGACGGGATCAAGCGCTACTCCAACTGGCCCACCATCCCGCAGATTTTCATCAACGGCAAGTTCGTTGGGGGCTGCGATATCCTCCACGAGCTGCACGAGCGGGGCGAGCTCGCGCCGCTGCTGAAG
>JACPDC010000384.1 GCA_016184235.1 Deltaproteobacteria bacterium
CGTCCCGCACGACCGAGAGCCCTAACCCCACGCCACGGTCGGTTTGATTCGCTTTTCCGCCATACCTAGGAGACCTTCTCGTCTGAATCATCTCCCCTAGCCTTATTGACGCCCCTACCGGGCTGCGATAAGAACATTTCAAACAAAGAGCCGGAGGCCCAGATTTTACTATTGCCTGTTGCCTAACGCCTAACGCCTTCTTGAAATGCTGCTTCTGAAAAACACCCCTATCGATACGATCCTCTCGATGCAGGAGATCATCCAGGCGGTCGAAGACAGCCTTAAAGAGATGGCGCTTGGACGCGGCTTCGATCTGCCGCGGCGGAGGATACATCATCCGAACCGGATGATCTTCGGCCTGCTGCCCGGCTCTTTTCAGGGCGCGATGGGCGCTTACCTCCAGACCGATCTCGACCGGCGGCTTCATCACGAGACCGTCATCCTTTACAGCGTCGAAACGGGTGAGCCGCTGATTCTCTTCCAGGACTGCCGCATCAACGAGCTTCGAACCGGCGCGGGCGGAGGGATGGGCGTGAAGCATCTGGCAAGAAAAGAGGCGCGCCGCGTGGCGGTGCTCGGGAGCGGGGCGCACGCCGAGACTCAGCTCCAGGCGGTTTGCGCCGTAAGGCCGATCACCAGCGCGAAGGTGTTCAGCCCCACGCCGGAGCACCGGCAATCCTTCGCCGCGAAGATGAGCCGGGAGCTTAAAATCGATATCCGTCCGGCGAAAAGTCCGGATGAAGCCTTGGAAGATGCGGATGTCGTGATCGCAGTAACCAACTCCCGGACTCCGGTCTTCGACGGCAACTCCCTCCAAGACGGCGTGCACGTCACCTCGATCTCCAACGGTGATAAGACCCGGACGCGCCAGGAGATAGACGAGACTACGATACGCCGCTCGGACCTGCTCTACATCACGTCCAAAGAAACCGTATGCGTCAACGAGAGCGATATCTTCCGCGCGGTCCAGAGCGGCGTGACTTCATGGGAGCGGGTCTACGAGATCGGCGATCTGCTCCTGGAAAAATCTCCGCCGCGGACAAGCGACAAGCAGATCACCGTCTACAAGCTCCAGGGCATCGGCATCATGGATGTCGCCGTGGGTCTCAGGGCCTACGAGCGGCTGAAAAACGATCCTTCAGTTCAGAGATTCTGAGGACCGGCAACTCTCATTCGGAGGAACATATGCATACAGGCTCCTACATTAACGGCCAGTGGATTCACCCCCAGTCGAAAAGGCTGGTGCGCAACCTCAACCCTGCTGACCCGGACGACGTCTTGGCGGAGTTTCCCAGCGCGACCGCGGAGGATGTCCAGCGCGCGATCGAGGCGGCTACGGCCGCGTTCCGGGACTGGAAAAGGACTCCCGGCCCGGAGCGCGGCCGCGTCATTTGGCGCGCGGCCAATATCGCCAGGCAGCGGGCCGATGAGATCGCCCGCACGCTGACCCGTGAGGAAGGGAAGATCCTCAAAGAGGCCAAGGGCGAGGTGCTCAAAGGCATCTCGCTGCTGGAATTCTATGCCGGCGAAGGTTTTCGTATGCATGGCAAGACGCTGCCTTCGGAGGCGCGCGATACCTTCAGCTACACCATTCGGAGGCCGCTCGGCGTCGTCGGTCTGATCGCGCCGTGGAATTTTCCCTGGGCCATTCCCGTCTGGAAATCGGCCCCTGCGATAGTCGCGGGCAATACCGTCATCTTCAAGCCCGCAGAGCTAACCCCAGCAACAGCAACGCTTATGACTGAGATCTACGAAGAGGCGGGACTTCCTCCCGGCGTCTTCAACATGGTCGTAGGCGCCGGCTCCATCGTGGGCGAGGCCATCGTTCATTCGCCGGTGATCCGCGCGGTCTCTTTTACCGGCTCGAACGAGGTCGGCGGCGCGCTCTACGCCAAGGCGGCGACGCGCGGCGCCAAGGTCACCTGCGAGATGGGCGGAAAGAACGCGGTCATCGTGATGCCGGACGCCGACCTGGACAAAGCGGCGGTGGCTATTCACGGCGGCGCCTTCGGCTCGACCGGCCAGCGCTGCACGGCGACCTCGCGCGTGATCGCCATGCCTTTGGTCAAAGACGCTTTGCTCGAGCGCCTCGTCGAACTCGCCAAAAAGATAAAGATCGGGTCGGGGTTGGACGAGAGTGTCGATATGGGACCGGCGGTCGATGAAAAGCAGTGGAAGACCGACCTGGACTACATCCAGCTGGGCAAACGAGAAGGGGCGCGGCTGGTGCTCGGCGGCAAAAAACCGGAGCACCTGGGCAACGGCTACTTTGTCGAGCCGACGATCTTCGACAACGTGTCGCCGGACATGCGCATCTTTCGCGAAGAGATCTTCGGCCCGGTGCTGTCGGTCACGACGGCGAATAACCTGGACGAGGCGCTCCGCTTTGCCAACGGGGTGGAGTACGGGCTTACCACCTCGGTCTTTACGCAAAACATCGATTCGGTGATGAATTTCGTCGAAGAGGTCGAGACCGGCATGGTCCACGTCAACGAGCCGACGATCGGCGGCGAGGCCCAGCTCCCCTTCGGCGGGACCAAGGCTACCGGGGTGGGCGAGCGCGAGATGGCCGAGGAGGGGCTTAACTTTTTCACCGAGCTCAAAACGGTTTTCATCAACTATTCGGGCAAGGCCGAGCGCTTGATGATCCGCTGACAGACCGGCCAAAAACGCCCATCGTTTTTGACACAAAGGATGAATTATGAAAGCTGAAAACGGAAAATTTCCGCTTTCATCGTTCCCGCTTTCATCCCTGTAACTCCGCGCCTCGCCTCTGGGAACAGTTCGGCCTCGCCCGTGAGTGAGGGGATTCGTTGAGCGAGCCGAAAGCACCAGTCGTGCAGGTTCGGATTAACCACCGCTCTATTGCTTTCGGCGAGCGAGGCGAGTCCCCGAGCGAAAACTAGCCCCTGGATGACACCTTCTCCGGGCGGATTCTATAGATCACGCGGACCTCGCCCGGCTGGCGATACGGGTATTTGTCCTTTCCCAAATACTTTTTCGCCAGGAGATCGATGTGGGCGTCGGCCCCGTTTTCCGTGATCTCCTCGACCTCGCCGCGCACCGCCAGGTAGCGATACGGGTTGTCGGGATCGAGAATCGCGAGCGCCACCTTTTTGTTTCGCCGCACGTTCCTGTCTTTGACGCGCCCCTTGGCCGTGTTGATCCGGATATAATTCCCGTCGAGGTCGCACCAGACGGGCGTCACCTGCGGGCTGCCGTCGGACATCACGGTGCCGAGGTGGGCAAAGGCCTTTTTGGTAAAGAGATCTCGATACTGCTCTGGAATCGTCGCTGCCATGTTTCCTCCTCCCGAACAACGATTTTAACAAAAATATTTGCTTAACTGACGCAGATCATCGATGAGAAAATCCGGTTTTGCCGCGATCAGCTCTTCTGATTTTCCCAATCCGTAGGTGACCCCGCAAGTGACCACCCCGGCCCTCTTGCCGGCCTCCACGTCCGTGCCGCCGTCCCCGACCATGAGCGCTTTCCCGGGCGCCACCCCGAAGGCGGCGAGGACTTGATGGAGCGGCTCGGGGTCGGGCTTTTTTCGCGGCGCGCTGTCCCCGCCGAGGATGGCGTCGAAGCAGGGCTCGATGCCCAGGCCTCGCAGCACCGACAACGTGAGGCGGTAGAGTTTGTTGCTCACCACAACGCGCTTCTTTTTTTGGAAATAATCCAGCGTCTCAACGACGGAGGGATAGAGCACGGTCGTATCGAGCAGGTGATTTTCGTAGCGCTTGAGAAACAGCTCCATCACCTCCTGAAAACGCTCCTGATAGGATTCCGGCAGCGAGCTGCGCAGCAGGTGCTCGACGCCCCTGCCCACGTGGGCGCAGACCACCCGGTCGTCGAGCGGCTCCAGGCGGAGATAGGAGCGGACATAATTCACCGCCCTGGCAAGGTCCTGTCCGGTATCCGCGAGCGTCCCGTCCAGGTCGAACATAACGAGATC
>JACPDC010000385.1 GCA_016184235.1 Deltaproteobacteria bacterium
AGGCGCTGGCGCAGAGTTAGGAGGGCTGATAGCGGGAAGGGGTTATTCCTGACGACGGGGGGAGAAAAATTAAGTTGGCAGGCCCCGTCAGTCGCCTAAGGCATTTAAAACAGCCTGAGGGCCTCGGGCAGGAACCGGGGAATTACGGTAATCGCGAAAGTTGCGTGTTGCTATGACATCGGCGTGGCAGGCGACGGCGGCAGCGCATTGCAGCGCATCCTCGAAGTCGGCCATCGCCAGGTGGATCGCATAGAGGACATCCTTTGTTCCCGCCGGGGAGACGTTCACGAAGCGTAACAAATCGCGAATGAAATCCTTGGCTCCGGGAGTCCCCTTCTTGGGAGCCGCCATGTAGTAGAAGTTGGAAATTGAATGCCAGGCCACGTAGCCCTCGCCCCGCCTTTTTTGCAATGCGTCCAGGAGGTGTCCCGCCGAATCGGAAAAGGGGCGGCGATCCAGCGCGACATCGATCAAGACATCGACCTCCGACGGGATGCTTTAAACTTTCCACGCCATTGCTTTGAAAAGGAGGTCTCGTCCGTCTGGGTTATGTCCTGAAGAGCCTTCTCCACCAAGCCAGACAAAGAGCCCCCTCGCGCTTGGGCATATCGCTTCGCTTTAGGGATGAGGTCCTTCTCGACGGTTAGCGTTAATTTAGTCTTCATCTCCTGTGCCGTCCTTTCCCACTACCGAGTACACGTATCTGTTAGTAAGATATACGTATTGATGACCTTTTTCAAGACGGAAAAGGGGACGCGAACCTTTTTTATCGCCTTCGACACGCCTCTTCTCTAGGTCTGCCGCGCGGGGAAAAGAAAGGGGAGAGGTCGGAGCAAAGGATCGGCGCGTATGCGATGACCGTAAGGGCTGAACGAGTTGCTACGCTATTTTGTGAAGCTATAGACCTTCCCCAGCTCGGGATTCAGAAAAGTGACCGGCAGGCCGAGCTTCTTGATCTCGGCCTCCATCGCCTCCGGGCTGGCCGCCCCTTTGGCCGGCTTTACCCGGTGGTGATGCGGCAGCACGGTTTTTAGATTCGGGTTGTCGTTCATGAGGAGACGCACCATCTGGGCGGCGTCCTTCGGGTCACGGTTCCCGGAAAGAATAATGATAGCCATGTCCGGCTTATAGAGGCTCGCGTACAGCGGCATATCTGAGTGGATCGCCGTGCTGCCGGTAAAATAGACCGTATAGCCGTTCTCGAAGGTCATGATAAAGCCTGCGGCAGGACCTCCATAAGGCGCGCTCGGGTCGGGCACGGCTGAGCCATGAATCGAGTGAACCACGCGCACCGTGATCCCATCAAAATTGAAGCGGTCGCCGATTCCCGCCAGCACCAGCTGCTTCTGCGGTACCTTCGCTACCTTTGCCAGGTAGCCCAGAGCGAGTTCCCGAACAGCAACAATCCTCGCCCCGGTCTTGGCCGCGATTTCCGGCGCCTTGCCGATCTCGTCGCGGTGGCCGTCCGCCACCACAATGACATCCGCCTTGGTGATATCCTCCAGCTTGGTCTTGTTATCCGGGTTATCCAGGTGCGGGTTAGTCAACAGGACCTTTCCGTTAGGGGAGGTAAAGCGGAAATGGGAGTGGCTCAGCCACTCCATCTTGACCTCGCCTTTGGCTTGGGCAAAGAGGCTCTGCCCTCCGGCGAAAAATAACCCAACTGTGAAAAGCACAAACAGTATTGATACTCTCTTCATATACGGACTCTCCTTTCTTCAGGCGGGCGGAGCATAGCAGATCGCCATTTGGGTGGGAATTCCCCATTTGGCGCAATTTTACATTCCCCAAAACGGGTGGTAGGAGTAAGAAAATCGTATGTCGGACCGCTCAGACTTGGTCGCTTTGCTCAAGCGGCTGCTTGCTCTTCCCACTGCCCCTTTTCACGAGAACTTCGTGCGCTCATTTCTCTGTGGGGAGCTCAAGAAGGCCGGGATCGCGTTTGAGATCGATAGTTACGGTAACATCGTCGCCGGCTCCGGAGACGGGGACGACCCGGTGGCCTGCGTGGCGCACATGGATCACCCGGGCTTCGAGATCGTCGAGGCCGGCAAGGAGCGGGCTCAGGCGGATTGGTTCGGCGGCGTGGACGCGAGGTATTTTATCGGCGCCAGGGTGGTTGTCTACAACCAGTCCACGGGCGGCGTAAGCGGACGCGGGGTGGTTGAAAAAATTTCGAAAAGCCCTCAAGGGCGGGTTAAAAAAATGACGCTCGCCATTAGAGGCAGCGTGGCAAGGGGAGATTTTGGGAGCTGGGATCTGGTGCCGTTTCGCCGCCGGGGGAAGCTGATCGACACCAAGGCGGCGGACGACCTGGTGGGCTGCGCGGTCATTTTGACTGCCCTAAAAGAACTGAAGGAGCGGGGGGTGCGGCAGGCGGTTCGGGGTATCTTCACCCGGGCCGAAGAGCAGGGCTTTATCGGCACCTTGGGGATGATACGCGGCGGCTATCTTCCCGCCTCCACCAAAGTCGTTTCCATCGAGACCAGTAAGGCCTTGCCGGGAGTTTTGTTGGGTGGCGGGCCGGTGATCCGCCTTGGCGACAGGGCCAGCATGTTTCATCACCAAATGGTCCATTTCATGGACTACGTGGCCCGCGAGACTCGAAAAAGAGATCGGCGCTTCAGTTATCAACGCAGAGTGATGGATGGGGGGACGTGCGAGGCTACGCCGTATCAACTGAATGGGCACATTACCGGAGGGATCGCGGTGCCGCTGCACAACTATCATAACCAGGGAAAGGCCAGGATCGCGCCGGAGGGGGTGCACTTAAAGGATGTCGCGGGCGCCGCGCGCCTGCTCGTCGGGATGGTGGAGCGTTGGGAAGATTTTAATGCGCCGACAGAGGAGATTCGCAAGCGCTTCGAAAGCCTGTGGCAGAAGTACGGCGGCAGGCTTGAGGCAGAGCCGAAGGATTAAAGAGCCCAAATCCAAAATCGAAAATCTAAAATCGCAAATCGGCAAAGGGAGGTTTTCTATGAGTTCCGGAATTCGTAAGGTGGGAGTGATCGGCATCGGCTTGATGGGCAGCGGCATCGCGCAGGTCGCGGCCACCCAGGGCTTTGATACCGTTGTGGTGGATGTGAGCCCGGACATCGTTGAGCGGGGGATGAAACGGATCCGGGACAGTCTCGAGCGCATTGTCGAGAGTCACCGGAAGTCATCCGGCGAGAGGGGATTCGACGCGACGCGGCGGGACCAGATCCTCTCTCTCATCCATCCGGCGGTCGAGCGCGGGAAGCTGCTCGATCGGGACATCCTGATCGAGGCCGTGGTGGAGAACGAGGGCGCCAAGAAGGAAGTCATCGCTGCGCTCTCAGGAATGGGCTACCGCCGCACCCTTGTCTCCAACACCTCCTCCATCTCCATCACCCGTCTGGCCGGCGCCTATTCTTTTTCGGATAAGTTCATGGGGATGCACTTCATGAACCCCGTTCCGGTTCAGCCCGGGTGCGAGCTGATTCGGGGTTTTCTCACTTCGGAAGAGACCTGGCAAAGGGTCGTCGCCTTTTGCAAGGAGTTGGCAAAAGAGCCGATCCTGGCCGAGGACAAGGCCGGCTTCGGGATCAACCGGATGTTCATTCCTTTTCTCGCCGAGGCCGTGAAGGTGGTCGAGGAAGGCGTCATGAGCTGCGAGGAGGCGGATAAGACGACTCTCTGCCTGGGGCACAAAATGGGTCCGATCACCACCTTGGACTATGTCGGATTGGATACCACCCTGGCGATCGCCGAGGTTTTGGAGGAGGAATTAGGCCCCTGTTATAGGCCCCCTGTTCTCCTAAGGAGGCTCGTGGAGGCGGGCGCCGCCGGGATCAAGAGCGGGAAAGGCTTTTACCTCTGGGAAGGCGGAAAAAAGGCCGGCGTGAACCCGGCGGTCGAGAGGTATCGGAGAAAATAGCCCGTCTCGGGGGAGAGAGCCTTCCGGACGCAACGCAGCACACCTAGAGCTCGCTCCTCGGGGGCAAGTCTTCCGAGCGCAGCCGATGGACCTGTGCCTTGAGGGCCACCACCCCGTCCTCCCCTATGCTGCTCACTCCAACGGTCAGGGCCTGCCAGCAACCTCTCTACCCCTACGTCTGCACTCTCCAGCCTCGCCCTCTTCGGAGCCACCACCACCCTCTTTCTCCCAGGGACCTCCCTGTCCTCGTATGCGAACATCGGCTCGGCGGCGGAACTCTCTGCAAGCCGAGAGAGCTTCGCACCGGAGGCGTCTCTCAAGATCGATGCCATAGCTCCCTCGGGGAACGCGCTCTCGGCTGCGGCCGATG
>JACPDC010000386.1 GCA_016184235.1 Deltaproteobacteria bacterium
CGAGGTCGCGCTTGGCCGTTTTTTGCGTTTTCTTTTGGAACGCGTGGAGTACATGAAGCTCCACGGGCTTACGCCCGTGGTATCGTTAATTTCTTCGGCGGAATCCGCCGAAGCAACTCACCCTCCTTCGCTCTTCGCCCTGCGGCCCAAAGCCTTCGGGCGACGGGTCGAGCTACGGAGGGTCCGTCCAACGCATTCATCCCCGGGCTCACGCCCGGGGTTTTCTGCGTAGGCGGATAAATCGCCTCCTCGAACTTAGCGACATAGAATACACGGTAGGCATTAGGAACGTGAATGCGAATTTCATAGACACCGGGACCCACCGAGGGGATGGGCTTGAAGTCGGTTGGCTCTTGTCCCCGCTGCACCGCTCGCAACTCTAAGCCAGCCTTGCGCCGGGCTTCTCGCGGAAACCGGCGCACATCGTCCCGCGACGGGCCGATCCACACGATGGGTTTGTCATCCATGCCCTGCCATGCCAAATTGGGTATACCAGGGTTCTCCCCCGTTGTCAAAGCGGGGCTTTATGGAAAAAACAAGGCTGATTCGAGGTAGGAGGGTCTAGCTAGTGAGTATGCTGGTCAGCATGGCATTGACTGAATACGGGTCATTCCTTCTTCGGGATTCCCGGCCCCGTCATGCGCCAGCCATCGAGGAGCTTATTGAGCTTTTTCTCGGGCAGCACCTTGCGCGCCCTGGCCACCTCTCGCACCGTCTTGCCCGTGGCAAAGGCCTCCTTGGCGATCCTGGCGGCGGCATCGTAGCCGATCACCGGCGTCAGCGCCGTCACCATGGCCAGGCTCTTCTCGACCATCTCTTCGCAACGTTCTTTGTTCGCCTCGATGCCCAGCACGCACTTTTCGGTGAAGGCCTTTACCACGTTGGCGCTCAAGGTGATCGCTTCCAGGAAACGGAGCGCCATGACCGGCATCATCACGTTGAGCTCGAAATTCCCCGCCTGGCCGCAGATCGTGATCGTGGCGTCGCAGCCGATGACATGGGCGGCCACCTGCAGGACAGACTCGCACAGCACCGGGTTCACCTTCCCCGGCATGATCGAGGAGCCCGGCTGGATATCCGGCAGGCCGATCTCGCCGATGCCGCAGCGCGGCCCCGAGGAGAGCCAGCGCAGATCGTTGGCGATCTTGGTGAGACTCACGGCCAGTGTCTTGAGGCTCCCGCTCGCCTGGACCACAGCATCCTTTGCCGCCTGCGCCTCGAAGTGATTCCCGGCCTCCCGGAAGCTTAAGCCGGTCATCTCGGAGATCTTCTTGATCGCACGGGAGGGAAACTCCGGGTGGCTGTTGATCCCCGTGCCGACGGCCGTCCCCCCGAGGGCGAGCTCCTCCAGGCCTTTGCCGGCGGCCTGAATCCGCTCGATCGAGAGCTCGATCTGGCGCGCGTAACCGCCGAACTCCTGGCCCAGCCGGATCGGGGTGGCGTCGGCGAGATGGGTGCGCCCGATCTTAATGATGCGGTCGAACTGTCGGGCCTTCTTCTTCAATGCTTCATGCAACTGCTCGAGCGCAGGCAGGAGTTCTTTTTGAATAGTTTCTAGGGCGGAGATGTGGATGGCCGTCGGGATCACGTCGTTGCTAGACTGGCTCATGTTCACGTGGTCGTTGGGGTGAATCTCTTTGCTTGCTCGCGGTTTGCCCAGAAGCTCCAAGGCGCGGTTGGCGATCACTTCGTTGGCGTTCATGTTCGTGGATGTCCCCGAGCCGGTCTGGAAGATATCCACGACGAACTCCTTATCGTGCTTTCCTTCGATGACCTCAGTTGCGGCTTGGCGGATGACACGGCCGATCTTGGCATCGAGCAGCCCAAGCCCCTCGTTTACCGAGGCGGCGGCGTGTTTGATGATGGCGAGGGCGCGGATAAATCCGGGCGGAAAGCCGGTCCCGCTTATGGGAAAATTCTCCACCGCCCGCTGTGTCTCAGCGCCGTAGTAGGCGCCCTTGGGCACCCTGACTCGCCCCATCGCATCTCTTTCAACGCGGTAATCTTGCCTGGCCATAGTCTTTTACCCGTCTTTTAGCGAGTTTGGACCTCCCTGTCCAGTGGCCGTCCGGCCCATCTCCCGCCTTCCGCCTCTGGCCTTCTTTGCCATATTTTGCTAGCAAAAAACGGCATGGTTGACGTCGACGATCTCAATACAACCATTATCCGCTGTAAGCAGTGTCCCCGCCTGGTGCGCTGGCGCGAGCAGGTGGCGGAAAAGCCGCCGCGCCGGTATCTCGGGCAGACTTACTGGGCGAAGCCTCTCGCCGGATTCGGCGATCCCGAGGCCGCTCTCCTGATCGTCGGTCTGGCGCCTGCGGCCAATGGCGGAAACCGGACCGGAAGAATGTTCACCGGCGATGAGAGCGGCAACTGGCTCTACCAGGCCCTTTATGAGTTCGGCTTCTCGAACCGGCCCGACTCCCTGCGCCGCGATGACGGGCTCCAGCTCAATAATTGCTACATTACCGCGGCGGTGCGCTGCGCGCCGCCGGCGAACAAGCCGGCAAGGGCGGAGTTCGAGAAATGCCGCCCCTATCTCGTACAGGAGTTGAAGCTGCTGAAAAATGTTCGGGTCGTGCTGGCGCTTGGAAAGATCGCCTTTGATTCGTTTCTCAAGGCTTATCAGGAAAACGGCGGTTCTATTCCAAAGCCGCGTCCCCAATTTCGCCACGGCGGGCTTGTCCAGCTCGGCCCCGATTTGACGCTGGTCGCCTCTTACCACCCGAGCCAGCAGAATACTTTCACGGGCAAGCTGACGCGGAATATGTTTCATGGGGTGTTTAGGAAAGCCAAAAGAAGGCTTGAGGCATAAGCCGTGGGGCGTGAGGAAACCTGTTGCCTATTGCCTAGTGCCTATTGCCTCATGATATAGAGATTGTGCTTATGGATACCGGCCGGGAACAAAAATACCGCGAGATCGAGTCTGATCTGAAAAAGCGCATCGAGGGGGAAGTGCGCTTCGACAAGTATTCGCGGCTGCTCTACTCCACTGACGCCTCCATGTACGAGATCGAGCCGATCGGCGTCGTGATCCCGCGCCACAAGGGAGATGTCCAGGCGGCGATCGAGGCGGCGAACCGCTTCGCAGTCCCGCTCCTTCCCAGGGGCGGCGGCACCGCGCTGGCGGGCCAGACCGTGGGCCACGCGATCGTTCTGGACTTCTCGAAATATATGAACCAGGTGCTGGAGGTGAATCAGGAAGAGCTCTGGTGCCGGGTCGAGCCGGGTCTGGTGCAGGATGAGCTCAACGCCCACGTGAGGCCGATGGGTCTGCTCTTCGGCCCGGACACCTCCACATCCAACCGGGCCACCATCGGCGGCATGATCGGCAACAACTCCGCCGGGGCTCACTCGCTCACCTACGGAAAGACCCTGGATCACGTTCTGGAGTTGACGGTTTATCTGTCGGACGGAAGCGAGGTGGCGCTGAAAGATCTCTCTTTTGGGGAGCTTGGCGCGAAAATCGTGCAGGACAATCTGGAGGGGCGGATTTATCGCGAGATCGTGCGCCTTGCGGAGGAGCACAAACAGGAGATCCTGGCGCGCTATCCGAAAATCATGCGCCGGGTCTCCGGCTATAACCTCGACGAGTTCGCCAAGCCGAAGCCTTTCAATCTCTCAAGGATGGTGGTCGGCTCCGAGGGGACGCTCGCCTGCGTGGTCGAGGCCAAGATGCGGCTGGTGCCGAAGCCGAAGTGGACGGCTCTCGACGTGATTCACTTTGAGGACGACATCGAGGCGCTGGAGGCGTCGCACGCTATCTTGGAGACCGCGCCGTATGCCCTCGAGTCGACCGACAAGATGGTCCTCGACCTTGCCCGGGGCAACATCGTGCAATCCAAGCGGCTGGGCTTTGTCCAGGGAAGTCCCAGCTCCCTTCTTATGGTCGAGTACGCCGGCGACACCGAAGCAGCGGTGAGAGAACAGGTCGACAATCTGGGGGGTGCGCAAGGCGGGCCTGGGCCTGCTGCTCGGCATCAAAGGGGACAAAAAACCCATCGCCTTTGTCGAAGACACGGCTGTCGAGCCGGCCAAGCTGCCGGAATTCATCAAGCGCTTCAAAGAGATCCTCGGCCGCCACGACGCCCGGGCCGGCTATTACGGCCACTGCTCCGTCGGCTGCATGCACATCCGCCCGTTGATCAACCTCAAGCAGGAAGGCGAGGTCAAAAAGATGGTCGCCATCGCCGACGAGGTCACGGAGCTGGTGCTGGAGTTCCACGGCGCGCTGTCGGGAGAGCACGGCGACGGGCTGGCGCGCAGCCACTTCAACGAAAGACTCTACGGACCCGCCCTCTACAACGCCTTCCGCCAGATCAAGCGGAGCTTCGATCCGAACAATCTCATGAATCCGGGAAAGATCGTCGATGCCCCGGCGATGACCGAGTCTCTGCGCATCAGCCCGGCGTACAAGACCTGGGCGCCGGAGACCCTGCTCGACTTCAGCGGCCAGGGCGGCTTTGCCGCGGCCGTGGAGATGTGCAGCGGCATGGGGGAATGCCGGAAAAAACTCGACGGGACCATGTGCCCCTCCTACATGGCGACTTTGGATGAGGAGCACTCCACGCGCGGCCGGGCCAACGCGCTGCGCGCCGTCCTCTCGGGAAAAGTCCCCAACAGGGATTTCTCCGGCAAGCGGCTGTACGAGGTCCTGGATCTCTGCCTGGAGTGCAAGGCGTGCAAGGCCGAGTGCCCTTCCAACGTGGACATGGCGAAGCTCAAGTACGAATTTCTCTC
>JACPDC010000195.1 GCA_016184235.1 Deltaproteobacteria bacterium
CCTGCTCGATCCTGAGGCTGATCTCCCTCAAGACATGGAGCGATCCGTACCATTTATTTACGCGCTGGAACTCAACCACGGCAGCCGGGGAATCATCCGCTACAAGATTTGCAAATCGCCGGACGGCATACTATATCAACACTGGCATTTTGCAACAGTCATCGGAAAAGAGCCGTGTTCGTGCTCGTTACTCGTGCTCGGAGAGGCGGGGACGAACACGAACCACGAACACGAATAACGACCGATATGGAAGCCTTTTTGGTCCGGCACGGCGAGGCCAGGTCCGAGCACGAAGATCCGAAACGCCCGTTGAGCGATCCGGGCCGAGAAGGGGTTGAGAAGGTAGCGCGCGCGCTGGCGGCAAAGAAAATCGTGGTCGCTGTGATACTGCGCTCCGACAAGCTGAGGGCAAAGGAAACCGCGGAGATTCTGGCGCGCTCCCTCCTTCCTCGGGCCGGGGTAAGGGAAACCCGCGGGCTGGCTCCGCAGGACGATCCGTGGCTCGCGAAAGCTGAACTGGAGGAGGCTTCAGGGCCGTTGATGCTCGTGGGCCATTTGCCCCACCTGGGCCGCCTTGCCTCGCTGCTGGTAACGGGGGACCCGGAGCGTAAGGTCGTCGATTTCCAGCCTGCGGGTGTGGTGTGCCTCTCCTTTGCCGGCGGCCTATGGGAAATCCGATGGGCTCTGAGCCCGGCGCAGGCGTGAGCGAGAGTTGACCGCCATGCAAGGATGGTCTAAAAGAGAGTAGGTTAAAAGTCGAGCGAGCAAACGAGAGGTATCCACTATGGCCGCAGAGACCCTGACCATCATCGACAACCGGACCGGCAAGAAATACGAGATTCCTGTCCGTGACGGCGCTATCAACGCCTCCGATTTACGCCAGATCCGGGTTTCGGAGGAGGACTTCGGGTTGATGAGCTATGACCCGGCATTCATGAACACCGCCTCCTGTCAGAGTAAGATCTCTTACATCGACGGGGACCGGGGGATCCTCCGCTACCGTGGCTATCCCATCGAGCAGTTGGCCGAGAAGAGCAGCTATTTGGAGACCGCCTACCTGATCCTTTACGGGGAGCTTCCGACCAAGGCCCAGCTGGATGACTGGAGCTATAATGTCACGCACCATTCCATCCTGCATGAGAATATCAAGAAATTTATCGACGGCTTTCATCACGATGCGCACCCCATGGGGATGCTGGTGAGCGCGGTGGGGGCGTTATCGACATTCTACACAGATGCCAAGCACATATTCGACGCGGAGTCCCGGAAAAAGCAGACTTACCGGCTGATTGCCAAGATGCCGACGCTGGCCGGATTCGCATACCGCCACAGCATCGGCATGCCCTATTCCTATCCGGACAACGATCTCAGCTATACGGGAAATTTCCTCAACATGCTGTTCAAGATGACCGAGATCAAGTACAAGCCCAATCCGGTCATCGAAAAGGCCTTCGACGTGCTCTTCATCCTCCATGCGGACCACGAGCAGAACTGCAGCACCAGCGCCATGCGCGGCGTCGGCAGCTCCCACGTGGATCCCTACTGCGCGGTCGCCGCGGCCGCCGCAGCTCTCTACGGCCCGCTTCATGGCGGGGCCAATGAGGCCGTGCTGCGGATGCTCATGGAGATCGGCTCCAAGAGCAAGGTGCCGGAGTTCATCAAGGCGGTTAAGGAGGGGCACGGAAAGCTGATGGGCTTCGGCCACCGGGTTTACAAGAACTACGACCCGAGGGCGAAGATTATCAAGCAGATCGCCGACAGCGTGTTCGAGGTGACGGGACGGAATCCCCTTTTGGATATCGCGCTGGAATTGGAGCGCATCGCCCTGGAGGACGACTATTTCATCAAACGGAAGCTCTACCCCAACGTCGACTTCTACTCCGGCCTGATCTACCAGTCGATCGGACTGGCCATGGATATGTTCCCGGTCCTGTTCGCCATCCCGCGGACTTCGGGCTGGGTCGCCCAGTGGGAGGAGATGCTGCTGGATTCCGAGCAGAAGATCGCCCGGCCGAGACAGATCTACAAGGGAGCAGCCAAACGGGATTACGTCCCGATCACGGCGAGAAAATAAGCGGTGTCGCCGTCACTTTTTCCTGGCGGCGCCGTCGAGGATGATGATCAAGTCCTGACCCACGCGAACCTGCCTGTTGCGAAGGCCGTTCAACTCCATCAATTGGGCCACCCGCTGGCCGTAGCGCTTGGCGATCGCCAGCAGGGTCTCGCCCTTCTTGACTTTGTGGGTGATCACGCGCGGCGGGGCCCTGCCCGGCGAGCTCCTGTACGCCTGGGCAAAAGTTTCCCCGCTTCCCGACGGAAGCCGCAGCATGAATTCCTTTTCACCTGGAGGCGTCATATTGCGCAGCAGGGCCGGGTTCAGCTCCTTGATCGCCTTGACTGTCGTGTTGGCCAATTTCGCGACGGCGTCCAGGCGGAGCGGCCTCTCGATCATCACCTCGTCGTATTCCATGGGCGGCTCGTACGCGACCTCTCCGAAGCCGTACTTCTCGGGCGCGCTGGCGATCATGGCCGCGGCTATGAACTTTGGGACGTAATTGCGCGTCTCGCTCTTTAAATAGGTTTTTTGACTGAGGTTCCAGAAGTCGTCCGTCTGGTAGCGCTGCACCGCCTTTTCGACCTTCCGCTCTCCGGCGTTATAGGCCGCCGCGGCCAGAAACCACTCGCCGAATTGCAGGTGCAGATCTTTGAGGTAAGCGGCCGCCGCCCGCGTGGCCTTGACCGGGTCCTTGCGCTCGTCCAGCCAGCTGTTGATTTTCAGGCCGTAGCGGAGTCCGGTACCCTTGATGAATTGCCACGGACCCAAGGCCTTCGCCCTGGAGAGGGCGTGGAGCGAGAAGCCGCTTTCGATCAGCGACAGGTAGACAAGGTCCTCCGGCAGTCCCTCCTGCCGGAGGATCGTCGCCATCATGGGAATGTATTTGCCCGACCGGGCCAAAGCGACCTCGAAAAAATCCCTCTTTTTTCCGGTGAAATAATCCACGAAGTAGCGGACGCGGTCATTCTCCACGACCGGAATGGAAAACTGAATCTTGCGCCGCCCCGGCGGCTGCCGCATGGCATCGTCGAGCTCTTTCTGCCACAGGCCCAGTAAACGGTCGTCCGCCTCGGGCCCGGGCGCCTCCTGGAGCGTGGTCGGCGGGTCCGCCTGGGCCTGCACGGGGTTTTTCACACGCCCCCTTTTTTCTACGTTTTCCTCGGTCCTTTCCGT
Source organism: Deltaproteobacteria bacterium (assembly GCA_016184235.1). Classification (GTDB taxonomy): domain Bacteria; phylum Desulfobacterota; class Binatia; order UBA9968; family UBA9968; genus UBA9968. The sequence continues at coordinate 3,230 of JACPDC010000195.1, forward strand.
CTCTTGCTCCTCCGTCATCGCAACCGGGTGGAGGATAAAAAGATCTTCCGTTTCCGCGTGCCTGTCCAGCATGGAGCGGAGCAAGGCCATGTCGAGAGTGTGCCGCAGTTTTTCCTCAGCGCCGGCAGCCGGCTCGGTTTTTTGATTTAACGGCACGACGGCGCTCGCGCAGCCCGATAAAATCCAGGCCGGGAACAAAAAAACAATGCTGAAAAGAAGCAGGGCCATCATAAAACCCAAGTTAAACGGGCCTAGGGTACAAGAAATCGAAAAAATAAGCCAACGAAAAAGGTCTGTGGTGCAAGAGCCGTGCCGCGAGTCGCTTTCATTTGGGAGGGCTTGCGAATGCGCTCTTTTTTCCGATAACAGTACATAAAACGTTACTTGACTTACAAAAATGGGCAATGAGCTTTCACAATTGATGGTCGGCGTAGACAAGGATGCAGTAAATCGCCTACACCAGTGAAGGGATTACGACCCAAGCGTCGGGTCGAGGATGATCTTGCCGAGCGTTTGGTTTTGTTCGAGTTTCCGGTACGCGGTGGCAGCCCGGGTCAGCGGAGGCGCCTAGCCGTTTTGAAAGAAGGGGATGACGCTCCGCCCCCAGGCCTCCATCACCTCGCTGTAATCCGCGTCGGGCGGGGTCAGCAGAAGAGACCGCACACCGGCCTGCTCGAGGCTTCGGATCTTGGCCGTGCACTCCTCGGGGGTGCCGGCGATGGTGAAGCGCTCGACCAGGTAGTCGGTTACGAGGGCGGGGTCTATTCGCTCCTCTATAGGCTTGGTGACGTCGAATCCCTCCATGAACCTCTTCACCTCCGGCGCTTCTTCCAAGGGGACCGTCTCCATGGTGAAGCGGAAGTTGTGGTGCGCCCGGTTGGCCAGTCGCGGCCGCACGAGCCTTCGCGCCCGGCTGCCGTCGGCGTCGACGTAGATCATCCCGGCGGGCATGATGTCGATCTCGGACGGACTCCTACCGGCCTCTCGCGCCCCTTCGGCGATTTGATCGCGCGCCCATTCCAGAACGCGCAGGTCGAAGCCGGACCCGAGAATCACCCCATCGGCCGCTCTCCCCGCCAGCCTGAGAGTGCGCGGCCCTTCGGCGGAGATGTAGACAGGCACCGGGAGCTTGCCGACGCGCAGCGTGACTTTTCCCTCCCGGCGCTCCTTGCCTCCAGGGACTGAGATCGGCTTGCCTTGAAGCAACGTCCGGAGCGTGCGGATTCCCTCCTCGAACTGAGCCAGCCGCGTCGCCGTGCGGCCGAGCCGGTAAACGGGACCGTCGCCTGTTCCCATGCCTAAGACGGCGCGCCCGTCGGAAATTTCGTTGACCGTGGCCGCGGCATTGGCAAGGATCGTCGGGTCTCGGTAAACCATGTTGCTCACCGCGGTTCCCAGGCGGATGCGGTTTGTCTGGGTCGCGCACAGCGAGAGGATCTGGAACGGATCGAGGGTGGTGAGCTGGCTATCGGCCAGGAAGATTCCCGCGAAGCCGGCAGCCTCCGCCGCGCGGGCGCGCTTCAGCACGTCCGCTACGGTCCGGGCCGATCCGTGGAGATGAAATTTCATGGGACTGTAAAGGCCAGATATATAGCATAAATTCAGCTTCAACAGAAAGTTTTTCCCGGCGCGCGTCGCCCCGCAAAGATAACTTGAACTCTTTTGGGGGCTATGCCATACACTAACTCGAAAGGATGACCACCATGCAACCAGAAAATCTGCGCCCGGCGGAAAATCTCCTGCGCGCTCGCTCGGTAGCGATCGTGGGCGCCTCGCCCAAAGGACGCTGGCCCACGCTGATCTTTCGCAATCTCAAAAAAGGAAATTACGGCGGCAAAGTATACCTGGTCAATCCCAACTATCCCGAGCTTTGGGAGGAGCGCTGTTATCCGAATCTGGCTGCGCTGCCGGAGGCCGCGGAGCACCTGCTGCTTTTGGTCCCCACGCGGGCCGTGCTCCAGACGCTGGAAGAGGGGTCCAAGCTCGGCTCGAAGGCCGCCACCATATATAGCGCGGGCTTCGGCGAGGGCGATGATCCCGAAGGCCGGGAGCGGGCGCGGGCGATGCGCGAGCTTTGCGATCGGACCGGCATGGTTTGCTGCGGCCCGAACTGCATGGGCTCTTTTTCCGTGGGCGAAGGGCTGTGGAGCTTTCCCACGGCGGTTCCCCATCTGCGCCCCGGCCCGGTGGGGCTGATCTTCCAGAGCGGCGGCTCGCTGGGCAACTGGATCAAGGGGGCCGCGGAGCGGGGGATCGGCTTCAGCTACGCGGTCTCCAGCGGCAACGAGGTGAGTCTCGACCTGGTCGATTATCTCTCGTTCCTGGTCAAAGATCCGCAAACTAAAATCATCCTTCTCATGATCGAGGGAATCCGCCGGCCCCGGGAGTTTATGGCGGTCGCCGCCCAGGCATTGGCCGCCGGCAAGCCGATTCTCGCGCTGAAGATCGGACGCTCCGAGCGGGCGAAGCGCCAGGCGCTGTCGCACACCGGGGCGCTGGCCGGCTCGGACGAGGTTTTCGATGCGGTCTGCCGCCGTCTCGGAGTTGTTCGCTGCCCGACGCTGGAGGATCTGCTCGAGACCACGCTGGCCTTTCTGCCCGGCAGGATTCCAACCGGCCCGCGCGCGGCCATCGTGGTGAACTCCGGGGGCATGAAAGGTGTTTTGCTCGATCACCTGGAGGAGGTGAGCCTGAAGCTCGCTCAGTTGAGCGAGACCACGCAGAAGGCGATCCGGCCGCTCATCCCGGCGGAGCTCGCGGTGGAGAATCCGCTGGAGTGCGGCGTCGCCGGGTTCGGCGACGAGAAGACTTTCGTGGAGATCGTCCGCCTTCATGCCGAAGACGGCGGCGTGGATCTCCTGGGTATTCACGGCGAGCTGCCGCGCTTTCCGGAAAAGCGGGAGCCGACGCTCTTTACCGCCCTGGCCGCCGCCACTGAGAAGCCCGTCATCGCCTTTTCGCGCTCCACCTACAGTCTTACGGATGAGAGTCGAACCTTTCAGGAGCAGGCGGGTATTCCCTTTTTGCAGGGGATTAACGCGACGCTCCGCGCGCTCAAGGGATTGGGAATGTATTCCGGCTGCAAACAACGTGGCGTGGTCTCACTGCCTTCCGCCGCGGGCAAGGCAGTCGATCTCGAGGGAGAGAGGTTTGAGAAGCTGGTTCAGGACCACGGGCTCACGTTGCCGCGCCAGGCCGTGGCTCGAAGCTCATCCGAGGCGGCGCTTCGGGCTAAGGAGATCGGCTTTCCCGTGGCGCTGAAGCTGCAGGCGCCCGAGGTCGTGCACAAGACCGAGGTTGGAGCGGTTGTCTTAGGACTTCGAACCGCCGAGGAGGTGGAGAGCCAGGGAAAGAATTTGCTCGCGAAGTCGTCCGCTCAAGCCGGCCTGCTGGTGCAGGAGATGGTGCAGGGGACGGAGGTCATCCTGGGCGCGCGCACCGATCCGCAGTTCGGTCCCTTTATGATGGTCGGTTTAGGAGGGATATTCGTCGAGGTGCTGAAGGATGTGAGCCTGAGACTCTTGCCGGTGGACGAAAAAGAGGCGCTCGAGATGCTGCGCGAGCTCAAGGGCTACCGCGTGCTGGAAGGAGTGCGGGGCCAGCCGCGCCGCGACATCGCGGCCCTGGTCCGCGCCATGACCGGGCTCTCCGCTCTGTTCGCTGACTACCGTTCGTCGATCTCCGATCTGGAAGTGAATCCGTTGATCGTCCGGCAGGAAGGCAAGGGTGTCGCCGCCGTGGATGTAAGGATGATAAGAAAGACAAGCATGTAGCTATCAGTCGTCAGCGTTCAGCTCCGGAAACTTTCAGTGGCTGATGGCTGAAGGCTCTAAGCTCACGTCTTAAAATTGGGATAGCCTATTTTAGCAGTCTTCTCTTTGTAGTCCTTGACTAGTTCTTCCCTCGGTTTCTCGTGCACCCAGACCGCCTCGGTGAAGCTCCAGAGGGTAAACGGGTGGGCGCCTAAGGCGTAAAGCTTGACATAATCCCTGGCGGCCAGGGCTTCCCGCTCTTCAGGCGCCAGCTTCAGCTTCTCGCCCTTCTCCCATTTCTCGACGTAGGCGCGGGGGTCGTTTTTGTACTCTTTCTCCGCCGCCTCGTTCATGTTCACCTGATGGATGAACTTGTTCATCAGATACTTGCTCATGATAACCCCTTATATGACAACGACTTACGAACTTTCGGCGGCTAACGCTTTGCGGTTGAGCGGCGCATCCTGCGCGGCCGTTCCAAACGCGTGTTAGGTGGTTTGCCATTTCCCTGCCGCCCTGCGCCGAGAAAATGAGTGAGGGTGCGCGGGCGGCGCGCAGGCACGCCATGAAGCATACCTTCCACGCTGATGTCCTCGTCAACATCCGGCCAGTGAACTCCCTGCCCGTCCCCGATAATTTCGAACTTTGCGCGCTGCGCAGGGGTCGCCTCTGAAAGCCGCCACGACCACGCGAGCGGCACGCTGACAACTCGTCCATCGACGAGATAGGCCGTAATGGTGTCGGAAGCAACTTTGATGTTGCGGATACGCGCCTCTGTGCTAACCACAATGCTCATGCCATGCCTCGACAATGACCTCATAGTGGGTCTCGATCAACCGCCGAATGACGCTAGCAGGAAAAGACTCCCGACTCCCTTTCCGACCCCTCTCGTGGCATCCGTTCCAATGGCGGGTTAGGCTCTACGGGACTCTTTGTGTTTTGCTATCAGTTCCCGTATCGCGGGAAGTAGCTCTTTAGAAACCTCTATCACGGTTTGAGTTGAGTCCTCGAAAGCTGCCTCATCTTCCGCTACTGATTCTTCTTCCGTCTGCTCCTCGTAATGCGCGAGCACTCGCCGTACTCGCTCTTCGTTCCAGCCAGGCGGAAATTTATTCTTTCTCATCTTTTTCCCCTCCGACGGCGCCGCCGCCGATAAGCTATCAAAGGCTTCCCTATCAAATCATACGCCGTAATCACAAAGGCACCGCCTTGTTCCGGCACGTAGATAACCCGCAAATGACGTCCAGCTTGGGTCTGCCCAATTGCAACTCGAGCACCCTCCCGTCCAGGGCGGTCTTCTCTAGGATTTTGAAGGACATCTTCGACTTCATTCTCGGTCACTCCATGGCGGTAGATATGTGGTTGCCCGGTTTCCGGATCAACATAATAGCGAATATTCATTCACAATGCCTATTATACACGTCCGGATACTGGCCGCCTACAGCTCAGGCGTGTCTTCTACGTCTCCTGATCCAGCGACCGCGATACGGCGAGAGGCGCTTAAGCTTTTCGCCTTTTGTGGTGTACTGCACGATTGTGATTCCCTTGCCGAGGATCTTCTTAACGCCCTCGGCAGCCTCGCGTCGCTTGAACAGCGTCCCTCCATTCGGGTCATTCATCGCGAACATGCCACTCGATACATTATAGTAAAGAATAAATCGCCGGCTGAACTCGGAGACCAGCATATAGCGCACGGGATCGCGCGAGTCTCGAAGGCGACGTTTCAGTTCTCTGATTAAGGCCAGTGGTAGAGGCTCTTCATCTTTCCCGGATTGTTGCGTCCGATTAGCACCACCGCGCTTAGCCCTGTTGTTACGGACGGAGCCGACCTTTAAGCTACGGGATGCTGACGGTGTTTTTGATCCCTTCATAATTCGCGCGCAAGTGTCGCTGTTCAGAGATTGGTCTCAAGCGAGATGCGAGAGATGATGATACCTTGCCGGTTAGGCAATTTACGCCAGTCAGACACCCAAGTCTCTCTTCACTTAAAGGTCCATTCCAAAGTTTTCAAAAACATTTCAATGTCTTTTGCGCCATCAAAGTCTTTCGGATAAGTGAAGCGATACTTCACAGTCCATTTTTCTCCGAGGTAGGAAAACAAGTAAAGGTGCGACGTCACTTTCTGGGAAAGGCCGAAGGACGCGCCATCAATTTCAAACGTGGCCTTCCACCCCATGTGGAGTCTGCCTCCTTTCGACAGCGATGTCTCTGTTTCCCTAAGCACTTTCGCAGAAGGATGAGATTGTAATATTTCCTGCTTACTGCGGTTAAATTCGCTTTGGGTTAACTTCTCCCTGGCAGCTGTGACAACCTGGGGTGGGGACCCAATTGAAAGCAAAGATGGTGCAGGATGCACATAGACTGTTGCTGCCACCAGCCGCGGCGGGCGTATCAAATTATAACCCGCGCTCATATCTAAACTGGCAGAGTCGTAACGAGCAACGCCTACTCGGCTATACTCAGCGACTAAACTAGGAAAGACCATCCCAGACGCAGCGTGGAGGTAAGGCCCTTCGGCGCTTATCTGCTCTGGTCTGGGTAGGTAGCTTGTGCGTGCAGTCGGGCATCCCCAAAAGAGGAATGCTACGCTCACGACCACTATGACTCTAGAGAGCTTCACGTCCTGTAATATTTGGTCCAAGGTTGCCTAAGCCGCAACTGCCTAGTCATGACGCGTCCCAACTGAAGAACGGCACTGCCGGAAAGCCCGCATCCAGACCCTCCGCGTAAGAAGGCTTGCTGGCGTTGGCGACGCCCATCATCATGAGAAAGTTCAGGTAGCCGGTCGTCATGTTCCCGGCCTTCATCATTTTTTCCGGAGTGCAGCCCTCCACTGCGCCGTTGATATCGCCGTTGGCGATCCAGCCGACCGCAGAGGCGTCGAAATCCGGATCCATCAGCTTCCGTTCGAACTGCTTCGGCCCGCCGACCTCGAGCGAGAGATGGCCGCTGACCAGCACGCCGATCCGCTTGTTCGTCGAGAGACTGTCGATGGCGGCGCGGATTGCCTTGCCCACTTCGTAGAAGCGTTTTGGCCGCGGCAGCGGCGGCGCGATGCAGTTGGTGAGGATCGGCACGATCGGGATATCCATTTCGGGCCGCACGAAGGTCATGGGCACAATGATCGAGTGATCTATGGTGAGCTCATTGGAATAAGCGAAGTCGACGCCTCTGTCGAAAGCGCCTTCCATGATGGCATCGGACAGCTCGGGGTCACCCGGGATGCGGAGCGTCGGCAGGCCGAACTCGCGGATCTCGTCGTAAAAAGTCCCGTCGTAAGCGTCCATCTTGCCGATCATGAAGGCTGGCATGTTGTCCATGAAAAACTGGTGCAGGTGGTCGTTGCCGATGGCGATCAGGACGTCGGGCTTCGCCTGCCGGAGCTTCTCGCGCATCATCTCTATCCTTTCGATCACCTTGGCGCAGCCCGGCGGGCGATTGGGCTGCTTGAAGAGTCGCGGCATAAAGGGGTTATGGGTGATGCCGATGATAGTGACGATCCGAGCCATCGCGCCCTCCCGGTCAGGATTTTCGCTCGCTACTTAACACAAACGCAGTGATCGCTGTCAAGTCAGACATCACTTTTCAGTCACCAGCTCATCCCGCAGTTCGTCCCGGTCGTCGGGCTGCCGGGGAAAATGGGTCGCCAGGATATCGCCGCAGCGCTCGATGGCCCTGCAGAAGGCCTCACACCCGTTGTTGGATTTGAGGCCGGAGGTAAGGATACGCACTACCTCGTCCCACGTGCCCGGTTGAACCTTCTCGTTGATTCCCCGATCGGCCAACACTTCCACGCGATGCTCGAAGAGCGAGGCGAAGATCAAAATTCCCGTGTGCGCCCTGGTGTAATGAAGGCCATGGGCGGTAAAGGCCGCGAGACTGCGGAGGTGAACGGCCTCGCCTATGCGCGCGTTCGGGATCAGGCGGCGTTTGATCGCGGGGACGCGGCAAAGGATATAACCCAGGAGGCCGCCCGTGAGAGGCAGCGACAGTTGCGTTTGGACGGGTCCCCATGGATCATGCAAGAACAGCGCGGCCAGAGTGCCCACGGCCAGCCCGGCAGCCAAACCACCCAGCTCGATTTCAGCGTAGGGCCTGCACGCCGCCACGATCATCGGCACGATTTCCCCGGAGGTTCGTTGCTCTGCGGCGGCCACGGCCTGCCGGATGCGCTCTTTCTCTTCGGCTGAAAAATATTTCTCGGCGTTCATTATGTCACCAGCTGCCGGAGGCTCCCCCGCCGCCGAATCCGCCGCCTCCACCGCTGAAACCACCCCCGCCACTGAAGCCGCCCCCGCCGCCGAAACCGCCGCCAAATCCCCCGCCCCAGTAATCGTTTCCGCGCCGTGATCTGCCGGTCCATGAGCTATAGCTTCTGCGATTTCTACTGAGGTTCAGTAAAAAACCTAGGGCGAATAATAACAGAAAGAAAGGCCATATCGCCCAGGAGTACAGGGGGCTTTGTCGGGAGGTACGCCTACGGGGAATTTCCGGCATAGGTTCGCCCCGGGTCACCTTTATGACGGCCTCGACTCCTGCCTCTATCCCGCCGGTAAAATCGTTCGCGCGAAAATGGGGGACGATCACTTCGCGAACGATGCGGCTTGCGATCGCGTCCGGCAAGACCCCTTCGAGGCCGTAGCCGACCTCGATCCTGAGCTTGCGGTCGTTTTTAGCAATGAGCAGGATGACGCCATTGCCGAGGCCTTTTTTGCCGATCTTCCAGTTCTCGGCCACCCGGATGCTGAAGCCTTCGAGGTCTTCCCCCTCCAGGCTGGGAATCGTCAGCACCGCGATCTGATGACCGGTCTCCTGCTCAAAGCGGGCCAGGCGTTCTTCCAGGGCGCGGGCACGCTCCGGAGGTATCAATCCGGCGTAATCATTGACGCGTCCGCGCAGCGGCGGGATATCCAGAGCGCCTACGGAAGCAAGCCCAGTGAAGATGAGAAAGACGGCAATAAGGAGTAGGCTGGAGATGCCCAACCTGACAACACGAGCACGAGCAACGAGCACGAACACGGTCCCGGCTAGAACTTCACTTCAGGCGGCTTTGCCGCCTTCTCGTCCGCGCTGAACGTCTCCCGCACTTCGAGTCCCAGAAGATACTTGGCCGTGAGATTGGTGGGGAAAAAACGCACTCCCTTGTTGTACTCGGCGACCTTTTCGATATAGCGCTTGCGGGCGACGGCGATACGGTTCTCGGTTCCTTCCAGTTGCGCTTGAAGATCGCGGTAGTTCTGGTTGGCCTTGAGGTCGGGGTAGCGTTCCACGACAACGAGCAGGCGTGACAGGGCGCCGGAGAGACCGCGCTGTGCCTCCTCGAAGCGCTTGAAGGCCTCCGGGTTGCTAAGATCCTTAAGGTCGATCTTCACGCTTGTTGCTTTACTGCGGGCCTCGATCACTTGCTGGAGGGTTTCCTGTTCGAACTTGGCGGCGCCCTTGACGATCGCGACCAGATTCGGCACCAGGTCGGCGCGCCGTTGATACTGGTTTTGCACTTCGCTCCAGGCGGCTTTGACGTCCTCATCGAGCGCCTGGAGAGAATTGTAGCCGCAGCCTCCCAGCAGGAACAGGGTCGCGAGAAAAACTGTAGAAAGCAGATGGGCCATAAAGATGAAGCCTCCCGGTTTCGTTAAATCCGCAGAGTCCAGCTCTTCTATTTCAGAGGCAAAAAGCCTTGTCAAGCTTTTTACTGCCACAGAATTTCAAGGAACAGGGTATCCACGAGGTTAAAACTTTGCTATAGGATCAGACGTTAGGCTATTCCATCACGCGATCCAGGCCAAGAAATGGACCAACAGGAACCAAGACCTGCCCATTCCAGAAAATTACTTTTACTAATTAAGATCCTGGTCGTGGAAGATCACCCGGATTCGCGCGAGATCCTCACCGCGCAGTTGAGGAATATGGGTTATCACGTCGTGGAGGCGACAACCGGCGAGGAGGGGATCGAGAAGGCCCAGGTCTATCTTCCCGATCTCATTGTCATGGACCTCGGATTGCCGGGCATCAAAGGGATTGAAGCCACCCGGAGGCTGAAACAGAATCCTGCAACCGCGCATATTCCGGTGATCGCTCTCACCGCATGGAATGAGAAGGATTTTAGAGAAGAGGCGGAGAAAGCCGGGATAGTGGAATTTCTAACCAAACCCACTCCCCGCAGCCATCTCGAAGCTACGATCGATAGATTCCTGAAAGAAAAGTAAGGCCTACTGGGCGGCGCCCACCTTGGGCCGCCACTTATCAAAGCGCCGCTCTACCCTGGTCAACAGCTCCATCCCGATCATCCCGGTCAGGGCGAAAATGAGGACGCCGACGAAGACCTTATCGGTTTGAAAGGTCGCGCCCGCGACCGTGATCATAAAACCGATCCCCGCGGTAGCGGCATAGAGCTCTCCAACCATGACGCCCACGATAGCCCTTCCGAGCCCCAGCCTCAAACCGGTAAGAATGAAAGGGATGGTCGAGGGGAGCACGACGGCCTTGAAGATCATCTGCTCCGAAGCGCCGAAGCTCCTGGCGGCGTTCAGCAGATTCAGAGGCGTGGTCTTCACCCCATCCCGGGTATTGATCAGCATCGGGAAGACTGCGCCGAGAAAAATAATCCCGACCTTGGAAAGGATGCCGATACCCAGCCAGATGATCACCAGGGGCAGAAGAGCCACCCGCGGGGTAGCGTTCATGGCGTTGATGAACGGATCAAAGATGTAGGCCATCTTCTTATACCAACCTGCCAAGATCCCGAAAGGTATGGCGACGACAGCCGCAAGCAAATAACCCCAGAATAATTCGGTGCCGCTGACGTAAAGGTCATTATAGATCTCGCCCGTGGAAAAGAGCTGGACGGCCGCCTTCCAGACGAAGGAAGGGGCGCTCATGAACATGGGGTTGATGATCTGGAAAACCCCTCCTATGAGTTCCCAGGTGAGCAGAAAAAGAGTCACAGAAGCGGCTCCGAGAATCTTCTTCTCCTGATTGAGATAGAACTTATGGAGCCGGGAAGCCTCCGCTACCTTGACGTCTAATAATAGCTCTTCCCCAGCGGTCATATTTTCGTTGGCCACGGCTTAAATCCTCCTTTTGGAGTTCAGTTGGAGTTCATACCCCCGCCTTTTTTCGCTCCGGGAGTTCGGCTGTCTCTTCCCCTTCCTTCGATGGTGAGCCTTCAGCGCCGGGATCATTCAGACCGGAGATCAGCTCGTTGAGTATCCTCACGACAGAGGGCGCTACCGATTGCAACTCTTGCAGGTTATAGAGCGAGATCTCCCGCAGCAACTTTTCGCCGCTTGCGGTGAGACGGATAAAAACCAGACGCCGGTCAACCCTACTGCGGTATCGACGAACGAATTTGCGGCCTTCGAGCCGGTCGATCAGCTCAACCGCGCTGTGGTGCTGGATTTGGAGTCGCTCGGCCAAGACGCCGATGGTGGCCTTTTTCCCGTGCGGCAGCCCTTTGACGGCCAGAAGGAGCTGGTGCTGCTGAGGTTCCAGGCCGGCGGCCCGCGCTGCCTGCTCGGTGAAACGCAAAAAACGACGGATCTGGTAACGGAATTCAGCTATCCCTTGATAGTCGGGGGTCGCCTCTTGGCCGGGTTTAAACATCGTGGTCCGATATTATCGTTTAGCGATATGTTTAGCAGGGGTTTGCCTGGGTTGTCAAGCGGAAAAGCCCAGGTTGACTTTGCTGGCAAATTCGCATACAAGAATGATTTTGAGGAAAGAAAACGATGTATGCGGTAGTTAGAACCGGGGGCAAGCAGTACCGGGTAGGGCAGGGGGATCTGGTTCGGGTCGAAAGGCTGGTAGGCCAGGTGGGGGACAAAGTCACCCTGGCTGAGGTTCTGTTTGTCGGCGGCAACGGCGAGGCCAAGATCGGCACGCCTACCGTGTCGGGCGTGAAAGTCACGGCTGAAATTGTTGACCAGGGCCGGGCAAAGAAGATCCTGGTATTCAAAAAAAAGCGGCGGAAAAGCTACAGCCGGCAGCGCGGACACCGGCAGTACATCACCACCATCAAGATCGTGGAGATTCAGGGATAATAAACGGAGTGAAAGATGGCTCATAAGAAAGCGGGCGGAAGCTCTCGTAACGGAAGGGACAGCCAAGGGCAGAGAAGGGGAGTCAAGGTTTTCGGCGGCGAAACCGTGCGCGCCGGCAATATCATCATACGCCAGCTAGGGACGCGCATTCACCCGGGAAGGAACGTCGGCATGGGCCGGGACTACACCATCTTCGCAAAGATCGACGGTGTGGTCCGCTACGAGCGCATGGACCGGGAGCGAAAGCGGGTGAGCGTGCTGCCGCAGTAGTTTTCCTTCTTGCCGCAGACGGAAAAGCCCCTTTCGGGGCTTTTTTTTTGCCTGATATAGGGGATAGAATCCAGGAGTCAGAATCCGGAAGGGAAGAGGACCTGACTGCCGACTCTTGAGTGCTGAGAGTACTGTATCCATGAAATTTATCGACGAGGTCAAGATCAAGGTTAAGGCCGGGGATGGCGGGCGGGGTTGCGTAAGCTTCCGCCGGGAAAAGTTCGTCGCGCGCGGCGGGGCCGGCAGGGGAGAGCACGGGAGGGGAAAGGATCAGTACGGAAAAAGGGGAGAGGAGAGGATCATTGCCGTGCCGGTAGGGACCGTGATTCGAGAGGCCGGCGCGGCAGAGCTTCTCGCCGACCTCAGGGCTGCCGGAGAGCGGGTGGTGGTGGCGCATGGCGGCAGGGGGGGAAAAGGCAATGCTCACTTTGTTTCTTCTACCAACCGGAGCCCGCGCCACGCACAGCCCGGGCTGCCCGGCGAGGAAAAGGAGCTGGACATCGAGCTTCGGCTCCTGGCCGACGTCGGGATTATCGGATTACCCAATGCCGGCAAGTCCACGCTGATCGCGGCGATCTCCGCGGCGCGCCCGAAGATCGCCGAATACCCTTTTACCACCCTGGTTCCGAATCTCGGTGTCGTGAGCTACGGAGAGGGAAAGAGTTTTGTCGTCGCGGATATCCCCGGGCTCATCGAAGGCGCGCATCGAGGCGAAGGGCTTGGCCACAAATTCCTGAAGCACGTGAGCCGGACGAGCGTTTTGCTCCACTTGATCGATGCCTCGAAGATCCGGGAGGTGGATCCCCTGGCCGAGTGGCGCGTCGTCAACCGGGAGCTGGAGCTTTTCGACCCGGCGCTGGCCGAGAAACAGCAGATCGTGGTCGCGAATAAAATGGATCTGCCCGAAGGAAGGGAGAAGTTCCAGCTGCTCAAGCATCTTCTTCCCTCTGTTTTTCGTCCCGCCTGCGCTGTCTCGGCGGTGACGGGCGAGGGGCTGCAGGAACTCAGGAGAATGATCGGCGCGAAACTCGAGCAGGTGAAGGCCGCGAAGGGCGACGAGCATGCTGCAGCGGGAGTATAAGAAGCAGATTTTGCGGCGCGCGCGCCGCGTGATCGTCAAGATCGGCAGCCAGATCCTTTCCTCTTCACAGGGAATCGAGGAGGGCAGGATCAAGGATCTGGTGCGGGATCTTGCCGCGCTCCAGGATCAGGGGAAAGAGCTGGTGGTCGTCAGCTCCGGAGCCGTGGCCGCAGGGATGACCCGGCTCGGAGTCCGTCACAGACCCAAGACGGTGCCGCAGAAGCAGGCCCTGGCCGCGGTGGGGCAGATCAAATTGATGGCGATCTATGAAAAGCACTTCTCGCGCTTCGATAAAAGCGTGGCCCAGGTACTGTTGACCCACGAGGATTTAGCCGACCGGCAGCGCTACTTGAATGCCAAACATACGCTGCAGACGCTCCTGGAGTCCTCTATCGTTCCGGTCGTTAACGAGAACGACACGGTGGCCGTCGAGGAAATAAAGTTCGGTGACAATGACCACCTCTCCGCGCTGGTGGCGACGCTGCTCGAAGCGGATCTGCTGGTGATCCTGAGCGACGTGGACGGGATCTTCGACCGGGACCCGCGCGAACACGAGGAGGCCAGGCTGATTCCCCTGATCGAGGATATCAAGCGTTCCAGGGAAACGCTCAGCGGCGAGAGCCGGAGTCTCTACGGCACGGGCGGCATCTCATCGAAAATCGCCGCGGCCGAGAAGGCGGCGGCCGCGGGCATCCCGACATTGATCGCCAACGGGCTCCATAGCGGGATCCTGCCAAAGCTCTTCAACGCGAAAGAGGAGATTGGAACGTTGGTTTTGCCCGAGGAAAATCGTCTGGCGAGCCGCAAGCACTGGATCGCCTATAACTTGAAGCCGTCCGGGGAGATCGTGGTGGACCAGGGGGCGTACGAGGCGCTGGTACAAAAAGGTAAGAGCCTGCTGCCGTCGGGGCTGAGGGAGGTGCGAGGCTCTTTCGGTGTCGGGGAGTGCGTTCGTTGTCTCGATCCTCATGGCAGGGAGTTTGCCCGGGGATTGGTGAACTACGGCGCGCAGGAGTTGAATCAAATCAAGGGATTGCATACAAGTAAGATCGAAAAGGTTCTCGGCTACAAGGCCTATGACGAGATCATCCATCGGGATGACCTGGTCGTGCTGTAGAAGAAAGGTAGTCGGAGATAGAGATGTCACTGAAGGAGGAAGCCATCGAGCTTGGAAAGCGCGCCAAGGAAGCGGCGCGGCGGCTCGCCCAGCTTTCCTCCGAGGAGAAGAACCGCGCCCTGCTTCGAATGGCCGACCATCTGGAAAGCCAAGAGCGGCTTCTCTTGCAGGAGAACAAGAAAGACCTGAATCTTGCCCGCAAGACTAAGCTCTCCTCGGCCTTGCTCGACCGCATCGCTCTCGACCCGAGCCGGGTCGCCGCCATGGCGAAGGGGCTAAGGGAGATCGTCGTGCTGCCGGATCCGGTGCGCGAGATCGTCAAGATGTGGCGCCGTCCTAACGGCCTGCAGGTAGGAAAGATGCGCATCCCGCTCGGGGTGATCGGCATCATCTACGAGGCCCGCCCCAACGTCACGGCGGACGCGGCGGCCCTCTGCCTGAAATCGGGCAATGCGGTCATCCTGAGAGGCGGCAGCGAGGCGTACTTTTCCAATCGCGCCATCGGAGCCGTCCTGCAGCAGGCCTGCGCCGAGACCAGGGTGCCGCAAGAGGCCATTCAGGTGGTGGAGTCGAAAGATCGGGCTATCGTCCAGGAGCTGCTCCAGCTGGAGGACTACATCGATCTCATTATTCCGCGGGGCGGCGAGGAGCTCATCCGCGCGGTGGCCGCCAACTCCCGAGTCCCGGTAGTCAAGCATTATAAAGGGGTCTGCCACGTCTACGTCGATCGGGAGGCCTCCCTGGAGATGGCCGGGCGCATCTGTACGAACGCCAAGGTGCAGCGTCCCGCCGTGTGCAACGCGATGGAGACGCTGCTGGTGCACGAGGGGGTGGCCGCGAAGTTCCTCCCCTCCATGATCGCCAAATTCAAGTCCATGGGGGTGGAGATCCGCGGCTGCCGGAAAACCCGGTCCCTGGTCCCGGGGGTTAAGGCCGCGAGCGAGGAGGATTGGACCACGGAATATCTCGACCTCATCCTCGCCGTGCGGGTGGTGAAGGATATGGACGACGCGATCGATCACATCGAGCGCTACGGCTCCCAGCATACGGAGACCATTGTAACCTCCAACTACCAGAGGGCCAGGGAGTTTCTCGACCGGGTCAACTCCTCGGCGGTCCTGGTCAATGCCTCCACGCGCTTCAACGACGGCGGAGAGCTGGGGCTGGGGGCCGAGATCGGGATCAGCACGAGCAAGATCCACGCCTTCGGGCCGATGGGGTTGGAGGAGCTGACCATCACCAAATTTGTCGTCCTAGGGGACGGGCAGATCAGAGAATGAAGATAGGCCTGTTCGGCGGCACCTTCGATCCGATCCACTGGGGTCATCTCCGCAACGCCGAGGAGGTGCGCGAGGCCTTTTCGCTGGATCGTCTGCTCTTTATTCCCACGGGCGAGCCGCCGCACAAGAAAAGGGGGGCTGCGGCCTCGGCGCCTGACCGCCTCGAGATGGCGCGTTTGGCAATCAGAAAAAATCCCGGCTTTGCCCTCTCCAAGGTAGAAGTGTCGCGCCCGGGAAAATCCTATTCGATCGACACCGTTCGCTATTTCGCCTGGACCAGGAAAGCAAAGGACTCTTTTTACTTCATTCTGGGCTACGACGCCTTCGCCGACATTGGCTCGTGGAGAGATTTTCGAGAGATTTTCCAGCTCTGCAATTTCATCGTCACCTCGCGGCCCGGCAACGCAAACTCGATGTCGCTTGAGCGCATGCCCGTTGCGGTGCGCAGGCTGTTTTGTTATGATCCGAAAAGAAAATTATACCGGCACGAGAGTGGAACCAAGCTCTTTTTTTTTAAACTCACGGACATTGCGATTTCGGCCTCGGACATCCGTGGCCGCCTGAGGAAGGGGAGGTCCATCCGCTATCTGCTTCCTTCGGAGGTTGAGACCTACATCAAGAGAAGAGGCCTCTATCGAGGACGCCGGGAGGGACGCTGACGAGTTTGCGAGGGGTTGACTCCTGGGAAAAGGCCCTGCTCCTCAGCCGTTTCGCGCTGGAGAAAAAGGCCTACGATCTTGTCCTGATGGAGGTGCGCGGCATCACCTCCATTGCCGACTATTTTATTATCTGCTCGGGACGCTCCGACAGGCAGGTTCAGAGCATTGCCCAGGGGATCGAGGAAAACCTGGGCGCCATGGGAACGCGTCCGCTCGCGGTCGAGGGGATGAGCCGGGGACAATGGGTGCTGATGGATTTCTCGGACGTCATCGTTCATATCTTTTATCAACCCGTGCGGGAGTTTTACGACCTGGAAGGGTTGTGGGACCATGCGCCGCGAGTCGAGCTGCCCGAGCCTTACTCCACTCTCGCCAGCCAGTTTCGCATTCGCGCCGAAGAGCAACTCTGACGGCCTGGAGAGACTCGGCCGCTTATTTACCAGATCCGCGCGTTGCCCAGTGACGAGGAGAAAGGAAGAGACAGCTTGCGCGACCAGCGTCCCGTCGTTTTAATCATCCTGGATGGATGGGGAGTCCACCCCCGCAAGGAGGGCAATGCCATCGCCAAGGCCGCAACTCCGAATATGACCGGCCTGGCCCAACGCTATCCCTCGACCACGATCTCGATTTCAGGGCTTGATGTCGGATTGCCCGACGGCCAGATGGGGAATTCCGAGGTGGGCCACATGCATCTCGGCTCCGGGCGGGTGATCTATCAGGACCTCACTCTTATCCACCGTAGCGTCGACGACGGCAGTTTTTTTTCCAACAAGGTGTTTCTCGAAGCCATTGGCGCGTGTAAGAGGGCGCGCGGAAGGCTCCATCTCCTCGGCCTGCTCGGCGACGGCGGGGTGCACGCCCACGACCGCCATTTGCAGGCGCTGATCGAGCTCGGCCGCAGGGAAAAAGTCGGGACGATTTTTCTCCACCTCTTTTTGGACGGCCGGGATACGCCGCCGACCAGCGGCGAGCGCTTCTTGCTCCACTTGGAGGAAAAGATCAAGGGTTACCCGGAAGTCCGGATCGCGACGTTGAGCGGCCGGTACTATGCCATGGACCGGGACAAGAGATGGGAGAGGACCGAGAAGGCCTATGTGGCGCTCACCGAGGGGATCGGGGTGGAGGCGGGATCGCCGATCGAGGCGGTCCGAAAGAGCTATGAGTCGAAGGTGACAGACGAGTTCGTCCTTCCCACCATGATTCGGGGCTCCGTTCCCGACGGGCTGGTGCGCGATGGCGACGCGATCGTCTTCTTCAATTTCCGGGCCGACCGGGCGCGCCAGATGACCCGGGCCTTTACGGAAAAGGAGTTTAAAGAATTTCCGCGCAAGCGGCTGATCCCGCTCTCCTCTTACGTCACTATGACCGAGTACGACAGGAAATTCGGCCTCCCCGCTGCCTTCCCTCCCAGAGAGCTCGCGAATATCCTGGGCGAGGTCGC
This sequence comes from Deltaproteobacteria bacterium, assembly GCA_016184235.1. Classification (GTDB taxonomy): domain Bacteria; phylum Desulfobacterota; class Binatia; order UBA9968; family UBA9968; genus UBA9968. The sequence continues at coordinate 20,869 of JACPDC010000195.1, forward strand.
CAGCCGCGAGGAGATCCGCCAGCTGCGCATCGCCGAGACCGAGAAGTACGCGCACGTCACCTATTTTTTCAATGGCGGCGAAGAGAGAAAATTCCCGCTCGAGGAGCGCATCTTGATCCCCTCCGCCAAAGACGTGCCCACTTACGATCTCAAGCCTGAGATGAAGGCCTACGAGGTCGCGGAAAAGGTCATGGAGCAGATCCAGGAGCGTCGCTACGGGCTGGTGATACTCAACTACGCCAATGCCGATATGGTGGGACATACGGGAAATTTTGAGGCGACCATCCGCGCCTGCGAGGTCGTCGATGAATGCGTCGGCACGGTCGTCCAGGCGACGCTCAGCAACAATGGCCGGGTGATCATCACCGCCGATCACGGCAACGCCGAGCAGATGATCGACTACGAGACCGGACAAATCCACACCGCCCATACTTCCAACCCGGTTCCCCTGATTCTGGTCGACGAGAAGCTCCAATCGCGAAAGCTTCGCACGGGTACGGCGATCGATGTCGCGCCGACGATTTTGAGATTAATCGGCGTCGCTCAACCGCAGCAAATGACCGGTCGATCTCTGATCGTCGAAGAATAGTTGTTCGTTACTCGTTATTGGTTATTCGTTGTTTGATTGACGGGTACGCGAATAACGAATATACGAATAACCCATGCCAACGAGAGACGTTCTAGCTGCGCGTCTTGCGTTTCTGCTCGATTGGCTTTATCCCCCGCGCTGCCGCCATTGCAGGGAGAGGATTGCTCGGGATGAAAGCTATTTTTGCCATCTCTGCCTTCAGCAGATCCGCCTGGTTTCCCATCCTCTGTGCACGACATGCGGCCGCCCCTTTCTCGGCACAAGCGGCGCGGACCATCTCTGCGGCGCCTGCCTGGGGCGCGCTCCGCAATTTCACCAGGCGCGCGCCTGGGCCTGCTACCCGAGCGAGGAAGGAGAGGGGCAACCGCTGCGCGAGGTGGTGCAGCGATTTAAGTACGGCCGCAAGATTTCCCTGGGGAAACCCCTGGGCCGGCTCATGGCGCGGGGCTGTGAGGAATTTTTATCCGCGCATCCCGCGGATATGGTCATCCCTGTCCCGCTTCATCCGAAGAGACTGCGTTGGAGGGGCTTCAACCAGGCGGTGATCCTGGGCAGGGAGGTGGGCCGCTCGTGGAAAGTTCCGATGGACCCGCTTATCCTTCTCAGGTCCAGGGAGACGCCGCCGCAAACCCAGCTTGCCGAAGAAGAGCGGAGGAAGAATATGCGCCTCTGCTCAAAGCAGGGGCGAAGGAGGTATACGTTCTTACTTTGGCCAGGACCGTATGATTTTGGGCGGCTTGTGCGCCCGTTATCGTCGGACGTTCCAAACGTTTGAATCGTTCAAACCGTTAACGGCTTGAACTGCTTAAACTGCTTGAACGGCTTGAACCCTTCGAAGAGACTCTTTCTATGGGGACTGATGATCAAAAGGTATGGGATGAGAGGCACGGCTCCAGAGAGGGGCGCGAAGAGCCTTCGTCCTTTCTGCAGGAGATCTTTGCCTCTCATGGCTGGCGGATTCAGCCTGGCAGGGCACTCGATATCGCCACGGGCAAGGGAAGAAACGCAATTTTCCTGGCGGAGAGGGGTTTTCAGGTGGAGGCTGTCGATATCTCCGAGGTCGGGCTTGAGGAGGCTCGAAGAAGAGCGGCGGAGAGAAATTTCTCGGTAACCTTTCGGCAGGCGGACCTGGAGAGCGTGGAGTTTCCCGAGGCAGCCTACGATATGGTCCTGAACTTCAATTTCCTTCTGCGCTCCCTGGTCGCCAAAATCCGGAAGGCGTTAAAGCCCGGCGGGTATGTCATTTTCGAGACCTATCTCATCGACCAGGGGGTTCTCCGCCATCCGCGCAATCCCGCCTACCTCCTCGGCCACAACGAGCTGCTCGATCTGTTCCGCGATTTCCGCGTGCTCCATTACCGCGAAGGAAAGTTTTTCGAGAGCGGCGAGGAGGCCTACCGCGCGGGATTATTCGGGCAGAAGGTGAAGTAGGTTTGCCGGTCAGTAGTCCTTAAAAGAACAAGGGGTTAGGAAACCTAACCCCTTGGAGCTAATAGGCCCGCGATTGATGCTCTCAATGACGGAGCGATGATACGAGTTGATATTAGAAACTCCGAGCATGCCTGTTAATGCGGACCAAGCTTTCCTCAAACTCCATGATGGAACGCCTGTCAGAGTCCCGTCAGCTTTATGCCGATTTTCTTTATCGCAATGTTCACGTTCATTATGCTTTTCAAAATAAAATCGTCGACTATGAAGTGGTTTCTCAGCTTCACTCCGACCTCGACCGCCACCCAGGTTCCCGGGGGGAACAACTTTGGAATATATTTCTGATCGAAGTTTCCAATGTATGGACCTGTGAAACCTGAGGGCCCCCATGAGTGGTCCTCTAGCTTGTGGTCATGGTTGTCGACTAATGCCCCCCAGGTTACCGATGGACTCGCGACGCCATCCGACCACACTCGGGCATAGAGGACCACGCGCTGTCTCACGTGAAAAAAGGGCGACTCTTCCGGCTCCTCTTCTTCCATCCGACCCGAGTAGGTGATGGCGGTAATTTCGAGCTGCGGCCTGACCCACACAATCCATGCCGCGGGCGGCATCTGAATCACCTTTATGACTCCAGCCCTCCGCGCCGATAGACCCTCATCGAAGTCGGATGCATCCTTGATGCCTATGGCGTTGTTAATGATGACGCTCCCTGTTTCAGGGTCCGGCGGCGATCCCAGAGGAGGCGAGCGGGAAGGTGACGCG
>JACPDC010000387.1 GCA_016184235.1 Deltaproteobacteria bacterium
GTTAGAGTACCCCGGCTGGCGGAAGGCGTGGAGTCGGCCACGGTCGCCAATATTCTGGTCTCCGAGGGCGGCCGGATCGCGCGGGATCAGGTGATCCTCGAGTTGGAGACGGAGAAGGCGGTTGGCCCCATTCCCTCGCCCGCCGCCGGCACGGTGACGAAGATCCACGTGAAGCCGGGAGAAGAGGTCGCGGTCGGGCAGGTGCTGATCTCGGTTGCTGAAGAGGGAGCGGCGGAGCAGGCGCCTGCTGCCGCGCCGCGCGCCGCGCCGCAGCCCGAGAGCGGGCCGGGGGAAGAGTACCGCTACGAATCCAGCAGCGGTCTTGCGCCGCCGGCCTCTCCGTCCGTGGTCAAGATCGCCCGGGAATTGGCCATCGACCTCACGAGAGTCCAGGGGAGAGAGCGAGGCGGCAGGATTACCCTTGAGGATCTGCGGGCCTACGTCGAGCATCTGCAACGGATCGCTTACGCCCCGAGGCCGGCTCCGGAGAAGGCCGAGAAGCCGGCGCCCAAGGGGATCGATTTTTCCCGGTGGGGCCCGGTCGAGAAGAAACGGCTCTCTTCTCTCAGGCGGACGATCGGTCAGCGGATGCGCGATTCCTGGTCCACGATTCCACACGTCACCCAGTTCGACGAGGTGGATATCACGGATCTCCTGGCGCTCAGAAAAAAATTCGCCCCCGGCTTTGAAAAGAAAGGGGCGCACCTGACGCTGACGCCCTTTGTCATGAAGGCGCTGGTGACAGCGTTGAAAAAGCATCCCGCCTTTAACTCCAGCCTGGACGAGGCCAGCGAAGAGGTGGTCTTCAAGGGGTACTACCATTTCGGCGTTGCCGTGGATACCGAGGCGGGCCTCATCGTGCCGGTGGTGCGGGATGTGGACAAGAAGGGCATGTGGGATCTGGCGGCCGAGCTGAATGGATTGGTGGAAAAGACCAGACAGAGAAAGATCTCACTGGACGAGCTGCAGGGGAGCTCCTTTACGATTACCAACCAGGGGGGGATCGGCGGCGGCCATTTCACCCCCATCATCAACAAGCCTGACGTCGCCGTGCTGGGGCTGGGCCGGGCCGCGCTCCAGCCGGTGTTGAGAAAAGGGAAGGTGCAGGGGCGCATGATGCTGCCGATCTGTCTCTCCTATGATCATCGCGTGGTCGACGGCGCCGACGCGGTGCGCTTTGTAAACGAGCTGGTTCAGGCGCTCGCGGGCTTTCCGGAAAAAGAGCTGAGGAGGTAAGCGGCGGATGGAACCGATCAAAACAGAGATCGTGGTCGTCGGGGCCGGCCCGGGCGGTTACGCCGCAGCCTTTTACGCCGCGGACAAAGGGAAAAAAGTCATATTGGTCGATCGCGCCGAGCGTCTCGGCGGGGTCTGTCTGAACCACGGCTGCATCCCCTCCAAGGCGCTGCTCCACGCCACAGGGATGATCCGGGACGCAGAGGCGTCGAACGCCCGGGGGATCAGCTTCGATGCGCCCAGGATCAATCTCGACAAGCTGCGCGCCTGGAAGGACTCGGTCTTGGAAAAGCTGGGGCAGGGTCTCGGCATGCTGGCCCAGAAGCGCGGCGTTGCGCTGCTCAGAGGAAAAGGCCATTTCGAGGACTCTCAAACCCTGCGGGTGGAGACGCCGGAGGGGCAGAAATTTATCGGCTATGAAAAGGCGATCATCGCGGTCGGCAGCAGGCCGGCCATGCCTGCGGCCTTTGATCTGGGCAACAAGCGGGTGATGACCTCCACGGAGGCCCTGGAGATCGAAGAGGTGCCGAAAACGCTGCTGGTGGTCGGGGGCGGTTATATCGGAATGGAGCTGGGGACGGTCTACGCGACGCTGGGCAGCGAGGTAGTTCTTACCGAGGCCTTAAGCTCCACGCTGGTGGGTGTGGACTCCGATCTCGTCCGGCCGGTGATGAGGTATGCCGACAAGGCGTTCAAGGAGGTGCGCTTGAGCGCGAAGGTGGTCAAGATGGCCACCAGCGGAAAGCAGATCAAGGTGACGCTCGCAGTTGGCGGGCAGCAGAGGGAGGAAATTTACGACCGGGTGCTGGTCTCGGTCGGCCGTCTCCCCAATTGCAAGGACCTGGGCCTCGAAAACACCAAGGTCGCCCTGGACGAAAAGGGATTTATCCGGGTGAACGGCCAGAGGCAAACTTCCGACCCCGCCATCTATGCCATCGGCGACGTGGCCGGCGGCGCGCTGCTGGCGCACAAGGCCTCGAAAGAAGCCAGGATCGCCGTGGAGGCGATCACCGGAGAGGAGAGCGCCTTTGAAGGCATTGTCATACCGGCCGTCGTGTTTACGGATCCGGAGGTGGCCTGGTGCGGCTTGACGGAGACGGAGGCGAAGGAGAAGGGAATCACGGTGCAGGTGGCGAGATTCCCCTGGGCGGCATCGGGAAGGGCGCTCACTCTCGACCGGCCCGACGGGCTGACCAAGCTGATCATTGAGCCGGAGACGGAGCGCATTCTCGGAGTGGGCATCGTCGGCCACGGCGCCGGCGAGCTCATCAGCGAAGGGGTGCTGGCCGTCCAAATGGGGGCCACGGCTCGGGATCTCGCGGAATCGGTCCACCCGCATCCGACCCTTTCCGAGACGTTGATGGAGTGCGCGGAAGTTTTTTACGGCTTTCCCACCCACACCTTGACGCCGAAGAGACGCTGACGGATGGCCACGTTGCTTGTTAAAGATCTGGGCGAGATGGAATACCTCGAGGCCCTCGCCCTGCAGGAGAGGCTTTTGGAAGCCAAGCGAAGGGAAGAACTGCCCGATCTTCTCCTGTTCGTCGAGCATCCTCATGTCTTCACCCTCGGCAGGGGCGGCGAGGAGTCCAATGTTCTTTCCCCTGGAGAGGTGCCGGTTCATCGAACCGGCCGGGGCGGAGATGTCACCTACCACGGCCCCGGCCAGACGGTCGTCTATCCGCTGCTGGATCTCAGATCGAGGCTGAGAAAAGACGTGCACCGTTACCTGCGAAATATTGAGATGGTAACGATCGGCGTCCTGCGCAGCTTCGGGCTGGCAGGCGAGCGCAGACCTCCGTGGACGGGCGTCTGGGTCGGAGAGAGGAAAATAGCCTCCATCGGTATCGCGGTGAGGAGAGGAATCACCTATCACGGTGTGGCGCTGAACGTGAACACGGACCTGTCCTACTTTGGCCGGATCGTTCCCTGCGGGCTGCGCTGGGCTCAAGTGACGTCAATGCAGAGGGAATTGGGTCGAGAAGTGCCGATGGAAGAGGTCAAAAAGAGTTTCCTCGACTATTTTGTCCGGAAATTTTGTTACGCGGAATCGAAAGAGTTATGCCACGAAGACATCCAGACTGGATTAAAGTCAGAGCCCCGGGAAGCCCGAACTACCTCGGCCTCAAGCGGACTTTAAGAAAGCACAGCCTGCACACGGTCTGCGAGGAGGCGCGCTGCCCGAACATCGGCGAGTGCTGGGGCCACAAGACCGCGACTTTTCTGATCCTCGGCGACATCTGCACGCGCGGCTGCCGCTTCTGCGCGATCGGCAAGGGCAAGCCCGCGCTCTTGGACCCGGAGGAGCCGCGCAATGTCGGGCTCGTGGTGAAGGATCTGGGATTGGACCATATCGTGGTCACCTCCGTGGACCGGGACGATCTTGCCGACGGCGGCTCGGCCCACTTTGCCAGGACGGTATTCTGGATCAAGGCCTTGACCCCGGCTATCCGCGTGGAAGTCCTGATTCCGGATTTCAAGGGGGACCGAAACGCGCTCGAGAACGTGGTGCGTTCGGGCATGCATGTTCTCAACCACAACGGGGAAACGGTCCCGCGGCTTTACAGAAAGGTCAGGCCCGGTTCCGTTTACCGGCGCGCGCTGGCCGTTCTCAAGGCCGCCAAAGAGATGCGCGCGGATATCCTCACCAAATCAGGATTGATGCTGGGCGTAGGGG
>JACPDC010000169.1 GCA_016184235.1 Deltaproteobacteria bacterium
GCTGGCGCTCGGCTGCACCGGGGGAAAACACCGCTCCGTGGTCCTGGTCGAGGATCTGAAAAAGAGGCTCGACCAGGGGCGGTTTCGGATTCACGTGAAGCACAGGGATATCGACAAGTAGATGAATGGCAAAAGCAGTTAGAAACCTCGAGATCAAGAACAAGCTCGGCCTCCATGCCAGAGCCGCCGCTCTTTTGGTCCAGACCGTGAACCGATTCTCCGCCGAGGTGAAAATCTCCAAAGACGGCCAGGTCGTCGACGGCAGGAGCATCATGGGGGTGCTGACCCTGGCGGCCACGCGCGGGAGCCATATCCACGTGGAGGCGAAGGGGGAGGACGCCGAGGAGGCCGTGCGGGCCATCGAGAAGCTGGTGGACAAAAAATTTCACGAGAGCGAGTGACCTTCGGCTGAACTCAGGTCGTTGCCTTGATTCCCTTTCCCTTATCCGATATAGAAAAAAGATTCCGTTTTTCAGGTTTTGCCTAGGAGGTTTGTCGAATGGCAGCTAAGGATTTTCTCTTTACCTCCGAGTCTGTTTCCGAAGGGCATCCGGACAAGATGTGCGATCAGATCTCCGACGCCATCCTGGACGCCCACCTGGCCGAGGATCCTGAAAGCAGGGTTGCCTGCGAGGCGCTCACGAAGACGGGCATGATCATCGTCGCGGGAGAGATCACGAGCAGGGCGAGGGTGAGCTACGGCGAGATCGCGCGTGAGGTGGTGCGGGAAATCGGTTACACGGATTCGGCCATGGGGTTTGACGCCAACACCTGCGCGATCCTCACCGCCGTCGAGCGCCAATCGCCGGATATCTCTCAGGGAGTCACGGAGGGCGAAGGGCTGCACAAGGAACAGGGGGCCGGGGATCAAGGCATGATGTTCGGCTATGCCTGCAACGAAACGCCCGAACTCATGCCCTTCCCCATCCAAATGGCCCACAGCCTGGTTAAGTATCTGGCGAAGATCCGCAAAGGCGGCGAGGCCTATTTTCTTCGGCCGGACAGCAAATCTCAGGTGACGGTGGAGTATCGGGGCGGAAAGCCGGTGCGAGTGCAGAGCGTAGTGATATCGACGCAGCATTCAGCGGACGCGGAGTATGAAAAACTCAGAGAGACGATTATCGACGGCGTTATTCGCGCCGTCATACCGCAGGAGTACCTGGACAAGAGCACCGTCTACCACGTCAACCCCACCGGCCGTTTCGTCGTCGGCGGACCCCAAGGGGACACCGGCCTTACGGGCCGCAAAATCATTGTCGATACTTACGGCGGCATGGGACGCCACGGCGGCGGCGCCTTCTCCGGAAAAGACCCCTCCAAGGTGGACCGCAGCGCGGCTTACATGGCGCGCTACATCGCAAAAAATATCGTCGCCGCGGAGCTGGCCCAAAGGTGTGAAGTCCAGCTGGCCTACGTCATCGGCGTCGCGCTACCCGTTTCCGTGGCGGTGGATACCTTTGATACCGGCTTGATCCCGGAAAAGAAGCTGGCCCAGATCGTACAGGAACTTTTTGACCTCAGGCCCAAGAGCATCATTCAGACTCTGGATTTGAAGAGACCCATCTATCGCGCCACGGCGTCCTACGGCCATTTCGGACGCACTCCCGGCGACGGCCATTTCACCTGGGAAAAGACCGACCGGGTCGAAGACCTGAAGAAGGCTGCCGCCAAGGTCTGACCGAATCCAATCAGGGCAAAATTTAAACCGTAAAATGCCGAATGCAAATATTTGGTTTTTTGGTTTGCACTTTGCATTTTGAATTGTGAGGTATGTTCAAACATGGCTAAGAACAGATACGACGTCGGGGACCTGGGAGCGGCGGTGCGGGGAAAAAAGCGCATCCTGTGGGCGGACCAGGACATGCCCGTTTTAAGGCGCGTGCGCGAGCGCTTCGAGAAGGAGAGGCCGTTTCAAGGACTGCGCTTCTCGGCCTGCCTTCACGTCACGGCGGAAACCGCCAATCTGGTGCGGGCCCTAAAGGCCGGCGGCGCCCAGGTAGTCCTGTGCGCGTCCAATCCCCTCTCGACGCAGGACGACGTGGCCGCGGCCCTGGTCAAGTACGAGCGCATCCCGGTCTTCGCCATCAAGGGAGAGGACCACAAGACCTACTACCGTCACCTGCGGGCGGCGCTCGAGCATAAGCCCGTCATCACGATGGACGATGGCGCGGATCTGGTCTCCATGCTGCACAAGGAATACGCCCGCCTGGCGGGAAAAATGATCGCCAGCATGGAGGAGACCACCACCGGCGTCATCCGGCTCAGGGCCCTGGCCAAGGACGGCGCCCTCAGGATTCCCGTGATCGCCGTGAACGACGCCGCCACCAAGCACCTCTTCGACAACCGCTACGGCACCGGGCAGTCGACCATCGACGGCGTCATCCGCGCTACCGATATGCTGCTGGCCGGAAAGCGGGTGGTGGTAGCGGGCTATGGATGGTGCGGCAAAGGGGTCGCCTCGCGCGCCCGGGGCATGGGGGCCAAGGTGATCGTGACCGAAGTCGATCCGATTCGGGCCCTTGAGGCGGCGATGGACGGCTTCGAAGTGATGAGCATGAAAGAGGCGGCCAGGGTGGGCGAGCTCTTCATTACCCTGACCGGCGACATGCACGTGATCGGCAAAGAGCATTTGAGATTGATGAAGGACGGCGCGGTGATCTGCAATTCGGGCCACTTCGATATCGAGATCGACATCAAGTCGCTCAAGCGGATGGCCGTAAAAGAAGAAAAGAACGTCCGCAACTACGTGGACGCCTATACCCTGCCGGGAGGAAAGAGGATCTACCTCCTGGGCGAAGGGCGGCTCGTCAACCTCGCGGCCGCCGAGGGCCATCCGGCCTCGGTCATGGACATGAGTTTCGCCACGCAGGCCCTGGCTTCGGAGTGGGCGGTAAAGAACCGCCGCAAGCTCAAGCCGCAGGTCTACGACGTCCCCAAGGCGGTGGAGGATTGGGTCGCGCGGCTGAAGCTCACCAGCATGGGCATCCGCCTCGACAAGCTCTCCAAGGAGCAAGAGCGTTATCTCTCTTCGTGGCAGGTCGGCACCTGAATTTAGTTATTCGTTACTAGTTATTAGTTATTCGTTGCTTGCTATGAGTTGCTTGGTGTATTGGCTTGTTCGGTACGAGAGCCTTTACCATTAACGAGTATACGAATAACCAATAACTCTGAGCCCGTCTTGACGCCGGCCTTGCGGTCGGAATAATAATAGCCGGTCTCTCGGGGCAGTCCGAGGTGTCGTATATATTATTATAAGGAGGAGGCCACCATGGGCGCCAACACCGAATCCGCGTTCAGCCGATTTATCGCCTCGGCGCGCAGGCTATTCGCCGAAGAGAAAGAGGCGGAAAAGCGCTGGGAGAAGCTCAAGCCGCTGCTGCGCGAGCTGCTGGCGGACCCGGCGGTGAGAGAGCAGTCCAAAAGCTGGCCGGAGTGCTCTCACAAAGAGCGGGCCGATAACCTGCTTTTCTACCAGGACCCCGACTTCGGATTCGTCGTCAACGGCCTCACCAAGAATCCCCACACCCGCACTCAGATCCACGATCACGCGCACAACTGGACCCTGTACGGCGTGCTCGACGGAACTGAAACCATAGAGCGTTACCAGCGGCTGGACGACGGCGCCAAACCGGATTACGCGGAAGTGCGCCAGACCAGCAAGCTTCGGGTGAAGCCCGGCGACGTCGATCTCGTCCCGCCGTACCAGATCCACGCCGAAGAGAGCGGTGAGGTGCGCACCGTGGCCATTATCGTACGGGCCGAGAAAGCCGGAGGCTTTCTCCAGGGCCGTTACGATCCCGCGGCGAAAAAATACTGGCAGGGCTACGGCCCAAGGCAGATCCCGTACAGGCTGGAATAGCAGCGATCCGTCGA
>JACPDC010000170.1 GCA_016184235.1 Deltaproteobacteria bacterium
CTTTTGGTGGTGAATACATCGGAGATCGATTTCGTTGCAAGCAGCAAGGATCTGGCTGACTTGATCAAGGAAATCAACAACATGGGCCCGGGGACGCAACATTACATACCGCTTGGATCCAGGTAATCTGGACTGAGACGGACGGCAGCGGAAAAAGACAGCAGTCGCCAGCAGGTAGGCGTTGAATGGATTCTGCCGCCTGGGGTGCAGGCTTTCTTGTCGGCCTTCCGGTTTCGTCCGGGAGGCTTTTTTATTTTTGGTGGTTCGACAAGCTCACCACCCTGAGCCTGTCGAAGGGAGGACAGGTCGATGGCGGAAAAAGTTACCGTGCCCGAAATCAGCAGGATGAAACAGCGGGGTGAAAAGATCACCGCCCTGACTGCTTACGATTACTCTTTCGCCCGCATCCTTGATGAGGCCGGGGTGGACATCCTGCTCGTGGGGGACTCCCTGGGCTCGGTGATCCAAGGGCAGCAAAACACTCTGCCCGTCACCTTGGATGAGATGATCTATCATACCAAAGCGGTGGTCCGGGGCAGGAAGCGGGCGCTGGTGGTCGCGGACATGCCGTTTCTTTCCTTTCAGGTGAGCGTCGAGGAGGCGAAGCGGAACGCCGGGAGGTTTCTCCAGGAGGCCGGGGCGGAGGCGGTCAAGGTCGAAGGAGGAGTCCAGCTCCTGGAGACCATCGAGGCGATTGTACGGATGGGAATTCCGGTCATGGGGCACGTGGGTCTCACGCCCCAGTCGGTGCACCGCTTCGGCGGCTATAAAGTCCAGGGTAAAGAGAAACAAGAGAGAGAGGCTATCCTGCAGGATGCCCTGGCGGTGGAGGAGGCCGGAGCTTTCTCGGTTGTTTTGGAGGGGATTCCCATGGACCTCGCTCAGGAGATCACCCGCCGGCTGTCGATCCCTACCATCGGGATCGGCGCGGGCGTCCAGTGCGACGGGCAGGTTCTGGTGGTGCATGACATGCTCGGGCTCTTCGACATGTATACGCCGAAGTTCGTCAAGCGTTACGCCGACCTCAGAGGAGTTATGACGGGCGCGGTGAAGAACTTCATCACTGAGGTGAGAGAAGGGAAGTTCCCGGATGAGGAGCATTCGTTTCATTAACTTCGTTCGGGGACTTACCTCGCGCGCCGAAAGCAATAGGGGTCGCTCGGGAGGCTGCGGACGTCCGACTTGAAAGGTTCGGTTTAAGCAGAGGTCTAGACGTTCGGCTGAGCTCAGTCGAAGCCTCGGCCGCAGCCGACGGTTCGACCTTGCTCACCGCACTGAGCCTGTTGAAGTGGAGCGCGTTTCCCGAGGGAGCTATTGCATCGATCTTGAGAGACACCTCCGGCGGATGAGTGTAACGTATGAAGGTTATCGAAAAAGTTTCCGAGATGCAGAAATGGAGCGAGGCCGAGCGCTGCGCTGGAAGGCGCATCGCATTGGTCCCGACGATGGGATTTCTCCATGAGGGCCATCTGAGTCTCGTGCGGGAGGGAAAAAAGAGCGGCGACCGGGTTGTCGTTTCGCTTTTTGTCAACCCCGCGCAGTTTGCGCCCGGCGAAGATTATGGAAGCTACCCGCGCGACCTCGAGCGCGACCGGCTATTGCTGGAAAGAGAAAGGGTCGACGTTCTTTTCCACCCGCCTGCGGAAGCGATGTACCCGAACGGACACCAGACACACGTGGAGGCCGGGCCACTAGGCCGATTCCTGTGCGGGCTTTCCCGTCCCGGCCATTTTCGCGGCGTGACCACGGTGGTGGCGAAGCTCTTCAACATCGTGCGGCCCCATGTGGCCATTTTCGGCTTGAAAGACTACCAGCAGTTTCAGATCGTCCGTCGGATGGTCGCGGACCTACACTTCGATATCGAGATCATCGGCCACCCGATTGTTCGGGAGAAAGACGGCCTGGCCATGAGCTCGCGCAACGCCTATCTTGACGGCCGGGAAAGAGGGGCGGCCCGTTGTCTCCATCGGTCACTCAAGAAAGCTGCATTGCTGGTGCGCCAGGGTGAGAGAGAAGCCGCCCGTATCGTGAGCGCGGTTAAAGAGGAGATCGAAAGAGAGCCGCTGGCGCGGGTCGAGTATGTGAGCCTGTGCGATCCCTGCAGCCTGGAGGAGCTGGAGGCGGTTGACGGCGAGGCGCTTCTTGCCCTGGCGGTGCGGATCGGCAAGGCCCGTCTCATTGACAACACTTTGCTCAAGGCATAGATGAGGGAGTCAACTTGGCGGAGCGGGTGACATAGGGAATGGGCACGGTCATTCGGGAATCACTCAGGCGCTATTTTTTTGCCGGCCTCCTGGTTCTCCTTCCCCTGGTGATCACGCTCTGGTTCCTCGGCTGGATCGTCGGGCTGATGGACAGCATGCTCGATCTACTCCCTTCCTCGTTTCATCCCAACTCCTATCTCCCTTTTGCCATCCCGGGACTGGGCGCGCTCGTCACTTTGGCATTGATCATTTTACTCGGTTTCCTGGCGACGAGCGTTGTCACGCGCAGGCTTCTCACGCTGTGGGATTATTTTTTAAGCCGCATCCCGATCTTCCGCGGCGTCTACACCGGGGTGCAAAAGCTTGTCGAGTCTATCTTCGGCCAGGATCAGAGCGGCAGACAGGTCGTCCTGATCGAATATCCCCGCAAGGGCATCTACACGGTCGGTTTCGCCACCGGGCTGGCGGCGGGCGAGCTGGAGAAAAGAGGAGACGAGCGGCTGGTCAATGTCTTTGTTCCGACCACGCCCAACCCGACAGCGGGATTTTACCTGCTCGTGCCGGAGAGCGAAGTCAGGGCGCTGGCTATGTCGCCGGAGGAGGCCTTCAAGCTCATCATCTCCGGCGGGATGATCAGACCCGGTGAAAAGACAAACTCAGAAAATTCCAGGTAGTTCCCGCCGTCGGACCGTTCATGCCAGACGAGGGTGAAAAGAGTGTTTGTGTCAACCGCAGGGCGAGACACGACTACTTTATCCAGGAGACCTGCGAGGCCGGCCTGGTTTTGCAGGGCAGCGAGGTCAAATCCCTGCGCGAGGGAAAAGCGAACTTAACGGACAGCTACGCCCGGATCCTCAAGGGCGAGGCGTTCCTTCTGAACGCCCATATCAGCCCGTACTCGGCCGCCAACCAGTTCAATCACGAGCCCACCCGCACCAGAAAACTCCTCCTGCACAGGAGAGAGATCCTCCGCCTAGGCGGAAAGGTCAAAGAGCGGGGGTTGACCCTGATCCCATTAAGACTATACTTTAAGAATGGCAAGGCCAAGGTGGAGCTGGGTCTGGCGCGGGGGAAAAAGCTCTATGACAAGCGGGAGACCCTGCGCCGCAAGGTGGCCCAGCGCGAGGTGGAGCGCTCTTTGAAATCACGCAGCTAGTTTGGGGTTCGAGGCGTAAGCGTTCAAACCGTTTGAGTCGTTCAAGCCGTTCAACGATTTGAACCGTTTGAACTTTTTGAACGTTTGAAGATAGGGGGCGATCTGGGTTCGACGGGGGTATAAAGTCAAGGCGGCATGCCGGGGTCCTGTTGGCCCGTTAAACAAACAGGTCTGCAAATTAAACGCAGATAATTTCGAGTACGCACTGGCTGCCTAACCGCAGCTAGCGTCCTACCGGCTTTCTCCCACGGGGCCGGATAGGATGTCATTTAGTGGGATGGGCCGATTCTCCTGCCGGAGGGGATGAGGCCGAGATCCAAACCGGATGGTCCTGAGAGACCCTGCCGCTGGGGGCTTGAGGGACGAGATCAAAACATCGGCTAAGCATGTAGTCGTTCTTGGCGGAGTATCTTCGGACGGGGGTTCGATTCCCCCCGCCTCCACCAGAATTTTCCACGCGTTTGACGTGGAAAATTCAGAGCATTCGAGCAGTAGAGCAATTGAGCAACAGCAACAAACGCGGCCAAGAGAGCTGCGAGAATGCGGTCTATTGTTCCATTGCTCTATTGCTCGCGTTTGTCTGTTCCCAAGAGCATTGAGAGCCCGATTGCGGGCTTTTTATTTTCGGGCCACAGGAGGCCGGGCATGAACATTGTGAGAATTTACACCGGCAAGGATCAGCAATCGCACTTCGAGGAGATCGAGCTGTCGTTCGCCGAGGGCGAAAGAATGCAAACGACTGTGCTCCAGGCCGCCTCCAGCGTCGTCTTCCGGCGCGTTCCGGCAGGCCACGTCATAGACTGGCACCCGGCCCCGCGCCGGCAGTATATCGTGACGCTCTCCGGCGAGTGGGACATCGAGTGCGGCGACGGCACGGTTCTCGCGAGTGGTCGGCGACCAGCCGCATCTTTTTATGGCTGTGCCCCTGGCGGGGTAGCGGGTTTTGCGCTCGGTTCGCGGTAAAAACATCGCTCCGGAGGTTAAGGGCCATGAAAGAGTTAGTCGCCGTTGACCTGGAAAAAGTAGTCCAAGCTACCAGCTCGGAGGGCAAAGGGCGCCGGATCCTTTGGCAGGATTCGGAGTCGATCGCCTTCTTGAGCCGGGGCCGCAAGCGCAGAATGGACTTCCACATCGATCCCAGCGATGAGGTAACGCTCCAGCTCCGAGGCGTGCAGCGCCTGCACTACAAGACTCCCGAGGGGGAGGAAAAGGTGGCGGTCATCCATCCGGGACAAATCCTCCTTTGTCCGGGAGGGGTCCCCCATTCCCCAAGGGTGTCCGAAGACGCCTGGTTCATCGTCTTCGAGCGCAAGCGCAAGGCGGGTGAAGAGGACCGCTTCCTCTGGTTCTGCGAGCGATGCGGCGAAAAGGTCTACGAAGTGGCCGTGCCTGTGGGGGACTACAGCCAGGATCCGGTCTCCCAAGTTCACCAGAAGTTCTACGGCGATGAAGCCTTGAGGACCTGCAAGCGCTGCAGCGCCGTGGTACCCCGGCCCGAGGGGTAGGTGGGCGACGGAGCTGTTCGAGGCCTCCCATGAACCCTTTTGTCAGTGCGCTTGAAAAATTGGCTCAAAAATACTGGGCCGCCGAGGCAGAGGTGGTGCGGGCCTATTTCAGGGGGCGCCGGGGCAAGGAGGAGCACAGCCGATGGCTCAAGGCGCAGGGCTTCAAAGAGTACTCAGCCATAAGGCCGCTTCTGACCGCGCTGGTAAAGCTCTACCCCTATCTGGACAAAGGGGTGGACCGGCACCGCTACGAAGAGTTGGGCGAAAAGCTTGCGGATGAGACCAAGCACGCGAGGCTGATCATGGATCTGCTTGAGGAAATTCATAGACGGCGGATCACGCCGAAAGATTTGCTCTGGCTTCCGGAAGACCGGAGGCTCGCTCAGGTAAGGGCGCGCTATTCCAAAACGTACGCCGGTCTTCTGCACGGCTCCGAAAACCCTACAACCAAGGAGATTCGAAGAACGGATGAGGAACTGGAGCGGGCGGCCATCACCTTGACGGAAGGCGGCGGCGGGGCGCTCTACGCCGTGTGCCGTAAAATCCGTGGCGGTGAGATCGAGCGCAAGATAGCTGCCGCTTTCGACGAGATCTACCGCGACGAAATGAAGCACAAGAGCGCGGGCGCGCACGCGCTGCAAAAGCTGGTTCGGACCGAGAGAGATTATGCACGGGCGGCCCGGGTTATCCGCGACGTGTTGGGGCAGAGACTGCGGATGCGGAACGAGCAGTTCGGCTTTGCTCTGAGCCGGCAGAGGGTCCTGAAGATGGAGGCCGAGCTGACCCGGTTCATCCTAAAATAATTCCTGCCAAACCCCTATAGGCAGAAAAACTCCACTGCCCATTAGCAGAACTCTTGAAGAGCGACGCAGGCGGGACTCCCGGCGAGGGAAGTTCACGAGTGATGATCCCTGAAGGTTCACTCTGGACACCGCGTAAAGCAGGCCCTGTGCCGTTCCCTTACCGGCGGTTCGCAGTCTGCCCGCGCGCCCCCTTCCATGGCAAGACAGTTCTTGAGTTCCTTCTCGAATTCCGCATTGCACTTCTTTACGCACGCGCTCGTCCCCTCGGGATCCGTCCCCGGCAGATGCGGTCCCCAGACCTGTGGCGGTACAGGCGGCGTTTTGGCGGGTTGGGCCTGAAGGGATGAAACAAAAACCATAAAGGATAAGGCCCACGCGACGAATGACAAAACAAATTTTTTCATCGAGGAGTTTTTTCTCTCGGCCGTCTTCTATAGCACAGCGGTTTTCCCCCTTTCCACCCGGCAGAAGACTACCGGCGCTTTAACTCGCCGGTATCAATTTTTCCTGGGAGATGGTAAAATTCCACTCATGAAATCTGGGCTGGCGATCTGCCTGATTCTCGCCTTAAGTTTTTCGCTTACTGGGCCTGTGCAAGCGTTGGCGCAGTCTCAGGAGGAGCAACCGGCGGTTGAGACTCCGTCTGAGACGATTGAGGTGGAGGTTTATCCTGTGGCATCCATCCTAACGGCGGTGAATATTCCGGCGCGCGCCGCCCTGTGCGGATTGAACACCTGGCTGGCTTCGCTGGTGACGTTCTTCAGCGCCGGGATGAGGTACGCCGACGCGGCCAAAATGATGGAAGAAGGCTGCTCAGGCCCCTGGGTCATCACGCCGGAGATGCTCGAGGAGAGTACGAAGAAAGAAAAAGGCGAACCCGCCAGCACCATACCCGGTGGGGACATGGTCCTGCGCCGGGAGCAAAGTTTTCCGGCTGCGACCGCCCCTTGATTGACAATACCCTACGCAGTGGTTATTGTTGCGGAAAACCAATTTTTTGGGGATAAGGAATGCCAATCTACGAGTATAAATGCCGGCGATGCGGCGACTTCGAGGTGACACAGAGAATTACCGAAAAGCCTTTAAGCCGCTGCCCGACCTGCAAGGGTAAGGTTAAGAAGCTTATCTCGAACACCTCCTTCCAGCTCAAGGGGACCGGCTGGTACATTACCGACTACGCCCGGAAGGACAAAACTCCGAAAGAGAAGTCCCGCAAGACAGAAGCGAAAAGTGACGGCAAGGCCGGATCCACCTCGGACGGGGGCGAGAAGTCCTCACCGGAGAAGAGCACGGCCAAGTCGGCGGCTTCCGAATCCACGGCTCCCTAACTATTCAGCA
>JACPDC010000171.1 GCA_016184235.1 Deltaproteobacteria bacterium
ATGCCCATCACCTTCGGCTGATTCAGATCCGTCAGCACGCTCAAGAGCCCGCTCATCGCCTGCCCCAGCGTGTCGAAGCCCGGCTTGTCCGCGTAAGGTCCGCTCTGGCCGAAGGCCGAGATCGAACAGTAAACCAGCCGGCGATTTAACGAGCGCAGCGCCTCGTAGTCCAGGCCAAGGCGCCCGGCTGTGCCGGGACGAAAGTTCTCCACAAAGACGTCCGCCTTCTTCACCAACTCGAGGCAGATCCGCTTTCCCTCCTCGGCCTTGAGATCGAGCGCCAGACTCTCCTTGTTGCGGTTCAGGTGGGCAAAGTTCGGGCTGAAGCAGGGATCGGGCGCAAAATAGCGATAGGGATCGCCGTCCGGAGGCGCTTCGATCTTGATGACGCGCGCCCCCAGGTCCGCCAGCAGCGCCGTCGCGTAAGGGCCGGTCACGAATGTGGAGCACTCGATGACGGTAATATCCGAAAGGGCGCTGGTGACCATCGTCCTCGTACTTTTCCACGGTTGCTCTCCCGAAGTCAAACAAGGGCCCGGGCCGCAGCCTTAATCTTCTTGACTTGAGGGTAGGCAAGGTGATAGGCGCTCTAGGCGGCCCGGCGAAAACCAGGGAGGGACCTATGTTTGCTCGCATAAGGCACGTGGCGGTCTACACGGAGAACTATCAGAGGACATGCCGCTTTTATCAGAGCATCTTCGGCATGAAAAAGATCACGACGGGCATGACCGACGAGAAAGGCGATTACGATCCCAACCGCGGCCATATGAAAAAGATCACGACGGGCATGACCGACGAGAAAGGCGATTACGATCCCAACCGCGGCCATATCAGCGACGGCGTCATCGGGCTCGCTTTATTGCAGAGGCATGCCGGAATCCGCTCCGGACTGGACCATTTCGGCTTCGAGGTTGAGTCCACCGAAACCGTGCTGGAGAGGCTGCGCAAGAGCTATCCTGAGCTCAGAGTCGCCACCAGCCTGGAGCATGTCCCCTTCTCGGTCTTAAGGATCCAGGACCCGGCGGGCACGCACATCGACGTGTCGCAACAGGGGGTCGCCAAGGTGAGAGAGGGATATCTGGAGGAGGGCTGGGAGCAGCCGCGCCACCTGCACCACGTGGCGATCAGATCCGGGAGGCCTTCTCTCCTGGCCGAATTCTATCAGCATGTCTTCGAGCTGAGACCGCTCGAAGGCGTCTCAGACAACGGCCAGCTGCGCCTAAGCGACGGCAGGGTCTCGGTCGTCATCATCCCGACCGAGAACAACTCCTACCGGGCCATGACCGAAGGGCTCGATCACATCGGCTTTAAAGTGGAAGATCTGAAAAAGGCCGGCCGGGAGCTGGACGATCTCGGCAAGTCCCATCCGGACTCGGCTCCGAAGAAGATCGACCTCGGCAGATTCGGCCACGTCACCAGGAGGGAGATCGAGAGCTGCGTGCTCGGACAGGTCGCGCTGTGCGATCCCGACGGCGTCCTGATGGATCTTATGGAGGGAAAATGACCATGCGTCCCTTCTTTCACCGGTTCTTATTGTTAGTCGCGCTCCTTGTCCTGTGCCCCTCCGCGCTTCCCGGCCAGGAGAAAAAGATCATTGTCGGCCTCACCACGCGGACGGGCAGCAATTCCCTGCCCTTCGTCATCGCGGAGGAAAAAGGATTTTTCAAAAGCGAGGGGCTCAACGCGGTCGTGGTGATCATGCAGAACCAGGTCGTGGTCAACGGAGTGCTGAGCAAAAACGTGGATTACGGCGGGACCTTTTCCAACTTCGTCGGCGCCGCGATGACGGGCCTGCCCGTCCGCATCGTCATGTCGGTCATGGAAGGCTCGGATCACGTGCTGGTGACGAGCCCGAGCGTCAAGCGGGTGGAGGATCTCAGGGGCAAGACCGTGGGAATCAGCAGCTTCGGCGGGACCCCCCACAGCGAAGTGACGGCGATCCTGAAAAAATACGGCATGAATGGGTCGATCCACGCCGCCATGCTGACGCCCCCCTTCAACAAGATCGGGCGGAAGAGAGGCTTCAACGAGCTCGTGAGCTTTAACGACGTGATGCAGATCCCTCTCGGCGGGCTCGCGGTCCATGTGGATAAAATGAAGGAGGGCCCCGCCGAGATCGTCAAAATGATCAAGGCCCTTGGAAAGGGCATCGATTACATCCGGAGCCGCAAGGAAGACGTTCTCCAGTTCATGGAGAAAAGTTGGGGAATCAAAGATCCGGAAATCCGGGATGGGATCTACCGCGACCTGGTGGGGATCTATAGCCGCACGGGGATCGCCCCGGAGGAAACAATGAGAAACGTAATCCAGCTAGTGCAGCAGGGGCGCAAGAGCAAGGCGAACGTTACCCCTTCCGACGTCGCCGACTGGAGCTTCGCGAAAAAGGCCAACGCGGAGCTGAAGAGATAATCTCAGCGACCCAGCGCCTTAAAGAACCCTTCCTTTTCCAGCTCGTCGAGAATTGTCTGGTCCACGAAGTCCAGGGGGTTGCGGTTTTTGACCTCCGGATTTCTCTCGGCGTAGAAGTCCAGCGTATCCTTGATCCCGGCCATGTCGACCCGGGGAGGAAACGAAAACCTCGGCGCATAGTAGTCATAAGTGGCGTTGAGGATCTCGGCGTCGTCCAGGCGCATTCTCTTGGCAAAGACCTTGAGGGTTCGCTCGCGATCCGTCTTGATGGCGTGGACGGCCTCCGAATAGGCCTTCACGAATCGTTTCACTATCTCGCGATTCTCGCGCAGGTAGCCGCGCCGGACATAGAGGGTGGACTGGGAAAACTTGGCCCTCATCTCACCCATATCGGCGAGGACCCGATAGCCCGCCTGGACCGCCCTGGTGAGATGGGGAGGGGAAAGAATTGTCGCGTCTACCCTTCCCACTGTGAGCGACAGGAAGCGCGTGGGCGCGTCCCCGCCCACGATCACATTCACCTCCTGCTGCTTGATCCCCCATTCCTTGAGGGCCAACTGCAAGGCGATGTCGTTGGATCCGCCGAAGTTGAGGATGCCGATCCTCTTTCCCCGCAGCTCCTTGGGCGATCGGATGTCAGGCTTCGCAACAAACGCATAGGGAAACTTGTTGTAGGAAGCGGCCAGGATCGTAACATCGGAGCCCCGGGCGGAAGCGATCAACGGCGCGGTGCCGGATCCGGTGGCAAACTGCGTGCTGCCGCCCAGGAGCGCCGCCACCGAGCGCGCCCCGCCGGTGATCATGACGAGGTCCGCGTCAAGCCCGTATTTTTCAAACAGCTTGAGGTCCTTCGCCACCCACGAGGCGCTCTGAAATCCGGAGAGCCCGCCGAAGTCGGCGATGACTTTCTCCGCGGCATGAGTGCCACGAGGGATTGCCAACGCAAGAAACAGAACCATGAGCAAGCGGCAACGTGCGATCATCGTTTTTCTCCTCAAGCAGCGTTAAAAAGTTTCTCAGGCTGATCAAAAGGTCTCATATGCAAGGCGCGCGAAGGTCCGCGAGCGGAGGCGTACTTATTTCGGTACGTTGACGCGAAGCGGGCCGAGCGCAACGAGGCAGATGGGCCTTTTGGACAGCCTGTTATACTTTCCATCCTTTGACGGATATGTCGATGCCGTTTCCCTCCGGGTCATGAAGACGGTACTCGGCGTAGGGAATGCGGTCCGGGCGCTTCGCCCCCCTACGCACCCCCGCTCCCTCCGCCCGATCACGCATCTCATCGAGGTCCTGAACATGAAACCCGAAATGGTTGAAACCGTTTTTTTCCTCGCCCACCCGCTGGTAGAGCAGCGCGACATTGAAATAGCCGTCGGAAACGAAGATCGAGGAGCGATCCGAGTAGGCGACCTCCTTCATCTCGAAAACCCCGCCATAAAAATCGGCCAGTCTCTTAGGATCCGCGGTGTAGAGCGCGAGATGGCGAATAGGAAAAGGGCTTTTCTCCTGCGCAGCGCCAAATCCCTTTCCTGAAAGGTCGATGAGATTCCCATCGGGGTCCGCCACCTGCCACTCGCTGTGCGGAGACGCCTTGCCGCCTTTTTCGGCTTTCTGCTTTACTCTGTCTAAATCCTCCACACGAAAGCCGCCGGCGTGGAGGCCCCGCGAGCCCTCTTCTCGCCCCTTGAGCAGGGCTAGCGTGAAGACGCCGTCCGAGAGACGGATCAGAGCATCGTCCTCCAAGACCGTTTTCAGCTCGAAGACCCTGCGATAAAAATCAGCCAGCCGCTTTGGCTCTTCAGCCGCGATAGTCAGACACCGCAACTCTGGCATAGGGCCTCCTGATTGGTTACTCGTTACTGGTTACTAGTTATTGGTCCACAGCGAACTATCTAGCGTGGCGCGACCTGGATCTCATCGCGCGGGAAGCGATCCATAATCTCGGCGCCATTTTTGGTCACCACCACCATATTTTCCAGCCTGACTCCGCCGACCCGCCTCTCACCCTCTCGGCCCTCGACAGCGATGGTCATCCCCTCCTCGAAGACCTGGGGAAATTTAAGCGACCACTGCCGGTTGATGATCGGCATATCGTATCCGCTGCTGCCCCCGCCCCCCAGCCCGATGCCATGGCCGATCTCGCTCGCGAGCACCTCCACTTCTTCTTTATAGCCCCAGGTGGATGCCGGGGGAAAATGCTTGGCGGCGTCCGCCGTCGTCTTTCCGGGCTTTATCTCGTCGATGATCGCGGTGATCCGATCCACCACCCGCTTGTACCAGTCCTTCTCCTTGTCCGTCGGCTTTCTCCCCACGATGAAGGTCCGGTAGGTGCAGGTGCCGTATCCCATATACATGAGGCCGCAGAGGGAGCCGTAGACCAAATCGCCCACCTGGATGATCCGGCTCGACTGATGGAAGGCGCGGTCAAAGGTGTTCGGTCCGGTGCGCCAGCCGCCGGGAATGGCGGTTTCGGCGCCGTACTCATACCCCGCGGCCGAAGCAACCGTGGCCAGATCGGTATCCTTGAGGCCGGGCTTCAATTTTTCCCAGACGCGAAACCAGACCCCGTCCACGATCGCTGCCGCCGTCTTCAGGCAATCGATCTCGTCCTGATTTTTGATCGATCTCGCCTCCAGCATGGTCGCCCGCGTATCCACGAAGTTCTTGATACCGGCGTTCATCAAGGCTTCGCGCGCCAGGCCGTCGAATCCGCCAAGGCCCAGCTTCTCGCCGAGCAAGCCGCGCTTCTGAAGCTCGCTCTTGATATCGGCGGCGAATTGCTTTGCCTCATCCTGAGAGGCCTCCAGACCGCACGCGCCGGTGAGCCAGGAACGGGCCGGGCGCCATTCTTTGATCCAGGGCGCCTGATCGGGCATCATGTGGTAATAGCCGTTGTGCTCGTACATGACGGGGTCATGCTCCGCGAAAAAGAGCACGAAGCGGCACATGGGATAGGCGAACCCCCGAAGCCCCGTCAGATAGCGGATATTCGTCCCGCTGGCTTCGAGCAGCACGGAAATCCCGTTCTTGCGCATGATCTTCCGGGCCCGCTCCACCCGGTATTGGCGCATGCGCTCCACATTCAAGCGCTGCTGCCAGTCCGCTACGACGGGACCAAAGGTAAGTTGAGATGCCAGCTTGGCCATAGTTGTCGACCTCCCCTGATCTTTGGGGGCGACTCTAACTCGAACCCGCCTTTCGCTGCAATAGCTCCGACTATGAAGCCCGTCTCGGGGAAGAGAGCCTTCCGGCCGC
>JACPDC010000172.1 GCA_016184235.1 Deltaproteobacteria bacterium
GACCTTCTCCATTTTCATGCCGCGAGAGCCTTTGCACAGCAGCCAGTCTCCGCGCCTGGCCTCTCTTCGAACCATCCGGGCGATATGCCGGTGATCTTTTCCGATCGTCACCTTCTCCCCTTCCATCCCCCCGAGCAGCGCCCCTTGCCGAACCCGGCGCGCCTCCTTGCCGAGAAGATAGAGGCGATCGATGCGGTAGCGCGCCACCTGATTCCCCAGCTCACGATGGCTCTTGCCGCTTGCTTCGCCCAGCTCCAGCATGTCCCCGAGAATAGCTATCCTGTTCCCCGAGCCTGCCATCCGGGACAGCGTCGCGAGCGCGGCTTCCATAGAAGCCGGATTGGCATTGTAGGCATCGTTGATAATCGCTGCGCCGCGCCATTTCTCCAACGACATCCGCATCGGAAAGGGCCGCACCGCTTCGAGCCCCGCGCGCATCGCCTCCAGATCGGCGCCGAGCCCGTAGGCCATCGCCGCGGCTGCCACCGCGTTGGCAACGTTGTGCTCGCCGCAGAGTCGGAGCCGGATGCGCTGCCGCCTGTTGCCGACGCAAAGCGTAAATTCGATCCCTGCTGCCCGGGATACCCGTGATTCGCCCCTCACCTCACCGCTCTTCCCATAGGTAATCTTATCGCCCTTAAAATCTTTTCCAAGACGCCGGACCCACGGGTCGTCCGCGTTCACCACAGCGAGTCCCCCGGGATTCATGGCGCGAAAGAGCTCCCCCTTTTCCCGCGCGACCCCGGCCAGGCTGTGGAGTCCGGCGAGGTGCGCCGGCGCGACCGAGGTCACTAAGCCGATGTCAGGATCGGCGATCTCGGTCAGGCGCCGGATCTCTCCCGGCCGGCTCGTGCCCAGTTCCACCACGGCGACCCTCTCATGACCCCGCAGGAGCGTCAGCGGCAGCCCCACGAGGTTGTTAAAGTTTCCTTCCGTCTTCAGAACCCTGCCGCGAAGCGCCCTGCCCCGGATCGCGGCTCGTTCGAGAATCGCGGCTACCATCTCTTTCGTGGTCGTTTTTCCGTTCGAGCCCGTGATGGCCAAGACCTTGGGCGCCAGCCGCTTGCGACAGTAATGCGCCATATCCCCCAGGATCTGGAGCGTGTCCCGAACCCGAATTACCGTCGCCGCCTTCAGGCGCAGGGTTCCGGGCCGCTTATGGACCACCAGGCAGGCCGCCCCGCGCTCGACCGCCTCCTTCAGAAAGTCATGGCCGTCAAACCTCTCTCCTTTCAGAGCGACAAACACCGAGCCCCTGGCGACCTTTCCGGAATCGGTGATCACCTCGCCGCAGATCGCCCGACGCCCCTCTCGCAGGATCTTCCCGCCGGTCGCCACGAGAATTTCTTCCTTGGTCCATAACATCTTGGTTATTGGTTACTCGTTATTAGTGACTGGTTAATCGTCAACTCTTAATTGCGTCTCTTTTCTAATAACCAATAACTATTAACTTGTAACTGTTTTAAGCATTGCCAGCTCTTCCCTCGCCACTTCCCGATCGTCGAAATGGATCCGCCGAGCGCCCAAGATTTGATAATCCTCATGCCCTTTTCCCGCCAGCAGCACAAGGTCGCCGGCGCGCGCCAGCCGCAGAGCCAGGCGGATAGCGGCGCGCCGATCCGGCTCCACAAAGTAGCCCCTTTCCAATTTTAGATTTTGGATTTTGGATTTTGGATTTTCAAGCTGGGATTTGAAATTTGAGATCTGAAATTTTCGCAGGCCGGTCTTTTTCACTCCCGCCTCGATCTCTGCCAGGATGCTCAGCGGATCTTCGCTGCGCGGGTTATCCGAGGTGAGGACTGCGAGATCTCCGAGGCGCCCGGCGATCTCGCCCATGAGAGCTCTCTTTCCCCGGTCGCGATCGCCGCCGCAACCGAAAACGCAGATCAGCTTTCCACCGGTGAGAGGTCGTACGGCAGAGATAACCTTCTCCAGGGCGTCCGGGGTATGAGCGTAATCGACCAAAACGGAGATGCCGAGGTCGTTCTGGATGCGCTCCAATCTGCCCGGAACCGATCCCAGCCGGGCAATCCCGTCCGCAATGGCGTTTTTCGGCAGGCCCAGGGCAAAGCCCACGCCGACCGCGCCCAGGATGTTTTCCAGGTTGACCATGCCGATCAGCCCGGAAGAGAAATCGATCTCCTCATCCCTGGCGCGGATTCTCCCTCTAAGCCCGTCGATGTTTCCCTCGAACTCGACAGGGTGGACATCCCACTCCCGTCCCCGGCCGTAGCTCCAGACGTTTAAGCGCAAGCCGCGGATTTTATCCAAGAGCACTTTCCCTCTGGGGCCGGCGCCATGAACCACCGCGAACTTTTTGCTCTTCGAGCTCGCTCCGAGGTAATCGGTGAACAGCCTGCTCTTGGCCGCAAAGTAACTCTCCATATCCACGTGAAAATCGAGATGGTCGCGAGTGAGATTGGTGAACAGGGCCCCGTCGAACTCGATGCCGCGAACTCTTTCCATCTCGAGCGCATGCGAGGAGGCTTCCATCGCCACCGAGCGCACCCCGGCGCCGGCCATCTCGGCCAGGAGCGCCTGCAGCTCCACCGACTCCGGGGTCGTGTGCGGCGCCGGCAAGGCGCGACCGGAGAACCTGTAGTTGATCGTGCCGATCACCCCCGGCGCCATCCCCGCCGCCGCAAAGATCGATTCCAAAAGATAAGTGACGGTGGTCTTGCCGTTGGTCCCGGTGACTCCGACCAGCACCATGCGACGACTGGGCTGGCCGAAATAGAGAGCTGACCACAGCCCCATGGTCCGCCTGACGCTGCGCACGCGAACCCACGCGGCGCCTTGAGGCAACGGGGTCTTGCGCTCCACGACCACTGCGGCGGCGCCCTCTTCGAGAGCCGCGGCGGCGAATCGGTGCCCGTCGGTGCGCGCACCGGGGACGGCAAAAAAGACATGGCCTTTTTTTACCTGCCGCGAATCGTAGGCAAGACCGCCGACCTCTTGATTCATATTTCCTTCGGCTTCTTCCACCTCGCCCACTTCCACGAGATCTTTGAGCCTCATGGCGGTTAACCCTGGAGGTTGAGAGTCAGGGTCTCACCGCTTCCCCACACGGCGCCGGGCGCCGGCGACTGTTTCACAACGTAGCCGTTGCCGCGCAGCTCCACCCTGAGCTTCAGGATTCTGGCCTTCTCCACCGCCGCGCGCAAGCTCAAGCCGACGAAGTCCGGCACTTCCAAAGCGCCTGGTCGTTTTCCCGCTTCGTTTCCGCTCTTGCGTTCCACGCGCACCAAGGTCCCCTCTGTGGCCTGTGGCAGCGGCGGCGCTTCCGGCTTGTCCGGGACTATGCCGAGGTGGCGCAGGGCGCCGCGCGCGATATTACGAAAGGCCGGCGCCGCCACCACGCCGCCGTAGACGTTGCCTTCCGGCTCATCGATAATGATCAGGAGAACGAGCCGGGGATCATCGGCGGGAACGAATCCTACAAACGACGCCACTCGCTTCTTGGCGGAATAGCCGCCGTGGGTGAGATCCGCCTTCTGGGCGGTCCCGGTCTTGCCGGCGACTTCGAAGCCCTCGACGCCGGCCATCAGACCGGTCCCCCCGTCGCTCACGACGCCCTTGAGGATGGAGGTTTGCGCCGTACGCCATGACGAGCTGCATCGGCGTCACCGCGATGCCTTGGCCGAAGGCGTGCGTGGCCAAGTCGATCGACGACCAGCCATCCGGAGAGCGCACCATTCCGCTCGCCTCGCCGGGCATATCGATCCCGGTGGGACGGCCGAAACCGAATCTGTCGATATATTTGAAGTATCTGTCTTTTTTCAGCTTCTCGGCCACTTTCGTCACGCCGATGTTGCTCGAGTACTGAATAATCTTGTAGAAGGGCAGCCATCCGTACTCGTGGGTGTCGTGAATGGTCCTTCCGGCAAAGGGATATTTGCCGAACTCGCAATAGAAGAGATCCTCTTTCCCGACCACCCCTTCGTCCAGCGCGGCGGCGGCAAGAACCGTTTTGAAGGTGGAGCCGGGCTCGAAGCTGTCCGCCACCGCGCGATTGCGCCACTGCTGGGAGGACTGCCGGGCAAAGTTGTTGGGATTGAAAAACGGATAGTTCGCCAGCGCCAGGACCTCGCCGCTAAAAGGCTCCACGACAACGGCGATACCGGCTTGGGCGCGATATTTGGTGACGGCCGCTTCCAGCTGTTTTTCCGCGACGTGCTGGATCGAGGTATCGATGGTCAGGTGGATATCCGCGCCCGGCGGGATCTGAATCTCTTCTACTCCTTGGGCGAGAACCCTGCGGCCGAGGGCGTCCCGCTCGATCACGGGCGAGCCGCTCTCGCCGCGGATGTAGTTGTCATAATAGAGCTCCACGCCTTCCAGCCCTTGAGAATCCCTGCTCACGAAACCCACCACCTGGCCGGCGAGCTGCCCCTGGGGATAATAACGATTGGGCTCGAAAGACATCCCCACCCCCTCGATATTGAGGGCCCGGATCCTTTCCGCCTCCTTGGGGCCGATCTGCCGCTTGAGCCAAACGAACGGCTTTTCGGCCTTAAGTTTCTGCTCCAGCTCGACTTGGCTCACGCCTAAAGCCCGGGCCAGACTCCGGGCCGCCGCCTCCGGCTCTTTTATGCGGCGCGGCCGGGCGTAGACGGATTGAACCTCCAGGCTCAGGGCCAGCGGCTCTCCGGCCCGGTCCAGGATGGTCCCCCGCTTGGGCAGCACGATCCATTCTTTGAGGTGCTGCCTCTCGCCCAGCCGTTTGAGCTTTTCCCCTTGAAGGATTTGCAGCTGAAAGGCCCGCACCGCCACCGCCACAAAGAGCAGCACGAAAAAGAGGCTGGCCAGGGCCAGGCGGGATTTGATCCCCGGGAAAGATCGTCTCATGGCAGCAGCACCACCTGGCCTTTCCCCGGTTCGGCCAGTCCAAGCCGGGAGCGCGCCATCGCCTCCAGCCGCTCGGGCGAGGTCAAGGTGGCGAGCTCAACTTTTAGCTCGCGATTTTCCTGTTCGAGCTGACTGTGCAGCTTGCTGGTGGTCGAAAGGACGTAACCCAAATGGACCACCTGCAGCCGCAGCCAAACATGCGACAAGGCGAGCCCGAGCAAACACAAACCTAACAGGAGAGTGGAGAGAAAAAACCGGGCCTGTCTGTGCGGATGAAGTCGATCTAGCTGCTGCCTCTTCAGGAGGCCTAGCCCCCACAACGGTCTGCCTAGGGCTGTGGCCACGCCTTTGCCTCCTAAAGCCGTTCCGCGGCCCGGAGCTTGGCCGAGCGGGCGCGGGAATTGATCTGGGTCTCTCCTAGGGAGGGAAGGACGGGTCTGGAGGTTAACAGTCTGGCCTTTGCGCTCCAGCCGCAGCGGCAGAACATGGTCTTGGGAGGGCAGATGCAACTCTGGCTCCATTTGCGGAAGGCCTTCTTGACCAGCCGGTCTTCCAACGAGTGAAATGAGATCACCACCATGCGTCCCTTGGAAAGCAACAGCTCATGGGCGTCATCCAGGAAGCCGGCCAGGTGATCCAGCTCTCGATTGACCGCGATTCTCAACGCCTGGAAGGTTTTGGTAGCGGGATGGATGCGTCCCCTGCGCCCGGCCGCCCGCGCGACGAGATCCGCCAACTCTGCGGTGGTCTCGATCCTTTTTTTCCGGCGCTCTGAATCGATGGCCAGGGCGATACGGCGCGCGCGGGGCTCCTCGCCGTAGTCGCGCAGGATGCGCTCCAGCTCCGAGACGGGATAGGTATTGACAACCTTCCCGGGAATCCAGATGACGGGAGGACAATCCAAGATCCAGTAGGATCCCGTCCACTTTGTGCCAACCGATTTCTTTCAAGATCTCCTTCGCTTCCGTAAAATTGGCCTGCCGGATGATCATGCGCTCCTCGAATCTCTTGAGCCTCTCCCCAGTGGCGGCGACAGCTTCTTCGTCCCAGTCCAGGCCGAGGAGCAGACCATCCGGACTGCTGAGCGTCAGGATCTGCTCGGCATGACCCCCACCGCCCAAGGTCCCGTCGAGGTACCTCTTATGCGCCTGGGGCTCCAGGAGATCCATGACCTCCCGCACCATAACAGGCGCGTGCGTGTAATCCGTTAATGGTATGTCCCGTCTCCCTCCCAGTCTTCGTCGAAGCTCTCGATGGCATCCTCCAAGGAGGTATAGTCCTCGAAGAACTGGTCCATGCCCACGACCCGAAAGATGTCCCTGAGATACGGGCTCATGCCCGCCAGTTTCAGGTCGCCGTTGAGATTTCTCAGGATCCTCAATCTCTCGACCAAGACCCCGATACTCAGGTAGTTGATGTGGTCCACCGCCTTGAGGTTTAGGACGACCTTGAGGCGGTCCTTCTCGATCAACGATCCGATGACGTCCTTGATCCGGACCATCTCGCGAAAATCGATATCGCCAGTGATGTCAATCACCGAAATATCCTGGATCAGCTTCCGCTGCAGCATTTCTTATCCTCCTTTCGCCTGCCGAGCTAGAATCCCAAGTCGCCGAGAAAATCCGGGTCCTGCATCAGTTTTTCCTCGGCCTCTGCGAAGACCTTCTTCCACGCCTCCTTGTCCCACACCCGAAACTTGTCCAGTGCCGACACTAAAACGACGTCCCGCTTCAGGTTGGCGTAGCCGCGGAGCAGCGGCGGAATCAGGATACGTCCGTGCGTATCCACCGCACACTCGCAGGCGCCTCCCAGGTAATAATTCTGAAACAGCACCATACGGCGATCGAACTTTGGTTTTTTTCTGATCTCTTCTTCGAAGCGAATCCATTCGTCGAGCGGATAGACGTCCAGGCAGCGGCTGGCGTCAACGACAAAGTTAGTTATGACGATGCGCTCGTCCCCTTTGCCGAGAAGAACCTCTCGGAACCTCGCGGGGATACTCAATCGCCCCTTGGCATCCAACGTATGCTCGAAGCTGCCACGAAACATACACTTTTATCCCGCCGGGACTTTATGGGAAATTATCCCACTTTATCCCACTTAGAGGCGATATATAGCCTCCCGGAGGCCGTCTGTCAATAAAAAAATTGGCCGTTTTAAAACGCTTTTTAAGTGTGGTATGGGGATAACCACAATATCTTGTTATTTCTATCGGCTTATCGAGCCTATAACCACAAGATATTGACTGAGTTGGCTGCCAAAAAAACGGCTTTTTATGAGGCCAGAATAGGTGCAACGGCCCCCGACCGGGGCCATTCAATTTGCGGTTCGATTCACTGAAAGGGGGTAGGCGGGAAAGAAGATTGAGGGCTAAAGTGGATCGGTAAGCCGGATTCTGTGATAGCCTCTATTAGAGACTACAGCGATCATTCATCTAGCCCCGTGATTGCTCACGGGGTCCAGCGACCTTACCCGAGGGCTAAGGGCGGACCACCCAACCCTCCTATTTGGTCTTGGCTCCGGGTGGGGTTTGCCCGGCACCTACCATTACTGGCAGATCGGTGAGCTCTTACCTCACCTTTTCACCCTTACCCGCCACGACAGTGGCGGGCGGTATCTTTTCTGTGGCACTTTCCCCCGATCGCTCGGGGCCGCCGTTAGCGGCCACCCTGTCCTCTGGAGTCCGGACTTTCCTCTTCAGCCTTAGGCTGAAGCGACCGCTTGATCCACTTTAGCCCGGAGTTTGCTTATTCGTTACTCGTATAGCGGTTATTCGTGCATCCGTTGCCCGAGCAACGAGTCAACGATCAACCAGCATCCGATTTGCAACATCGTCAATGGCGCGATTGGCCAGCCGGTCGGCCAGACGGTTGTTCTCGCGTGGTATATGAATGATACGCCAAGCCTCCAGCCGGCGCAACAAAGCCAAGGCCCTCTGATGCAGTGTTTTGAGCTTCTCGTTCTTGACCCGGTACAACCCGTTCAGCTGCCGGACCAGGAGTTGGGAATCGCTCTCGACACGGAGCCTCTTCCCGCCCAGATGCAGGACCCTCTCCAGCCCCAATAGCAGCGCCTCGTACTCGGCGACATTATTCGTGGTCCGTCCGAGGTAGCGGTAGAGCTCTCCGAGCGCGCCACCGTTCTCGTCAAAGATGATCGCGCCGCACCCCGCCTCCCCTGGGTTTCCTCGGGCTGCCCCGTCGACCATGAGCAGCCACTCGCCTGCGGGAGCTGGCATAGACTCTAGAGCTGTTTGTCGTTTGGGACTGCCGGCTTGTGGTAGAGAATCCGGTGGCAACTGGGACAGAGAATGAGTTTGTCACTCCTGATGATTTCATTCCATAACTGCGGCGGGATGTTCATAAAACAGCCCTGGCAGATGCCGTCGGCAACGCTGACCACAGCCGTGCCTCCGCGGCGGGAAAAAATGAGCTCGTAGCGCCCGATCAACTCCCCGTTGAGTCGGGCCGCAATGGACTGGCGGACCGCCGACGCATCGGCCACCGCCCGGTCAATCCCGGCGACCTCAGCCTCGATCCCGCCTCGCTTTTCCTTCCAGGTATCCTCGAGCTGTTTCAGCTCCTCCTCCTTGGCCCGGACCGAGGCCGCGCTCACCTCCAGCTCCTCCATGAGTTTTATCAACTCCTCTTCCAACTGTGAGTTGCCCTGTTTGATCTGATCGATCTCGCGCTGGAGGGCTTGCAGCTCTTTAATGTTCTTGATGCGGGTCATGCGCATCCGTTTGTCAGTCGCCTTCTTATTTTCGTCCTGGAGTTGCAGCTCCTTTTCCAGGCGCGCCTTCTCTTTTCCCTCCCATTCGCCCCGCAGCGCCGTCATCTCGCTGTTTCTCGCCTGAATCTCCTCTTGCTTCTTCTGCAGCTCGGCAAGGAGCGCCCCCCTGGCGCCGCTCTTTTCCCTTATCCCGCGGTCCACTTCCTGAAGCGTCGCCAGGATCTCTATCTGCTCACGCAAGCCCGAACCTCCGACAGGCTGAAAAAAGAAATGCACCCCTGAGGGTGCATTTCTCCATGCCCGATTGCTGTCCCATTATCGCATTTTGCTGTTATGCTTTTCACTCCCTCTCAGAACCCCATGATTGATACTTATATGGATTTCTATCCGTTGTCAAAGCCGTCCCTGCCGAACGGTCTCCCCCCTTGACAACCGGGAGCCCGTAATGGGAAGGATACCAAAATTACACGAGACTCCGGAGGAAAAGACATGGACAAAATCAAGTTTCCGTATCGTTCCGACGGCCACCTCGCCCTGCTGCACGTGGTCCACGACTCGGGAAGCTGGGAGAAACACGGCCTTCAGGTAGAGTACGATTTTTTCATCAGCGCTGATGACGCCCATCGGGGAGTCGCCAAGGGGGAAGTGGAATTCGTCAGCGGCAACCACCTATCCCCTTACGCGGCAAGGCTGAAGGGAGATCCGTGGGTCTACGTGGGCCAGACCCTCAATCTCAACTACCACCGGCTGGTGGCGCAGCCTGACTCCGGGATCAACAAGATCGGGGATCTTAAAGGCAAAGTGGTGGCCCACAAGGGGCAGCACCCGGGTCTCAACAACTGGCTCTTTCTCAAGTACAACGGCCTCGACGTCGACCGCGGTGATCTGGCGATGAAGAGATGGCGGGTTAAAGGCAAAAGCTCATGGGAGGGAGTCCGGACCGGCGAGTTCGATGCCGCGCTGGTCACCCCGCCGGACGATCTCCTGGCGAAGCGGGCCGGGCTCAAAGTGATTGAAATCCCCTTTCAGCCGATGATTTGGTTTACCACCATCTCCACGAGCTGGAGCTTGGTCCAAAAGCACGGCGACATCGTTGAGAAGATGCTGAAGGGAGTCGTAGAGGGCATCCACTTCTTCAAAACCCAGAAGGCGAAAACGATCGGCATTTTGGAGAAAAGATACGGGCCTCAGGGTTGGGACCGTGAGATCGTGGAGCACGTCTACAGCGAGCTGGCGGCGATTCTCGAGAAGAAACCCTATCCCGCGCTGCCTGCGATCCACAATGTCTTCGAGCTGGCGAAGCGGCAGCATCCCGAATGCGCCGGCGTGAACCCCTTGTCTCTGTGGGATATGCATTACTTGAGGCAACTCGACGACAGCGGCTTTATAGACAGACTGTACGCCTAACTCTTCTATCTCAGCCGGCGGGGAGCGCTGGGCTGGTTGCGCAACTGGCCATGGTACGCGGCGGCCGTCCGCCTGAGATCGCCCATCCACGAGATCAAATCGATCACGCGAGCTCCGTGTGTTTCGCTAAGCTCGGACCAAGAGAGGCCCTTCTGATAGTCGGCCGCGATCCGGCTCAGGGAAGTCCGTCCCAGCGAAGAGAGGGCCCGCAGGGCGCCGTACTGCCCGTAGCCCAAGCGCAGTCTCTGTCTCTCCTGATAGACGATGTTGGGATCCATTCTCAGCGCGTAACCCAGCGCTTCGACCACGGCCCTCTCGCCCCGGGCGTCCCCTGCCTGTTGATTGACCGCCTGAATCCTCTTAAGCAGCTCCCTCTCCGCCCTCGCCTTCGGAGAGTCGAGCGACTGGAGCGAGGGAAGTAACTCCCCCGTCTTCTCCGCAGGCCGGTAGTGGGTCAGGGCCTCGGGGATGTACTCCCGGAGCCGCTGAACCCGCGTCTCGTAGCCCGGGTGAGTGGAGAGAAATTCGGGGGGTGTGGCCCGGTCCCTCCCCGATTCCCTCTTCTCCATTCGCTGCCACACTTCCAATGAGACCCTTGGATCGTAGCCGGCCTTGGCCATGAGAACGAGCCCGACCTGATCCGCCTCCGATTCCTGGGATCGGCTGAAGGGCAGGACCAAACCGACCGAAGCGCCCATGCCGAAAACCTGCAGCAGTTGGGGGTTGATACCGGAAGCCCCGGCAATCATCATGCCGGCCCCCAACAACTGAGACTGGCTGATCCTTTCGCCGGCGTGGCGCAAAAGCGCATGGGCGACCTCGTGGCCGAGGACCACGGCCAGACCCGTTTCGTCGCGGGCGGCCGGGAAGATACCGCTGTAGACCGCGACCTTGCCTCCGGGAACGGCGAAGGCATTGACCATCTCCGGATCATCGATGACATGGAACTCCCACTTGTAATCGGGCTTGTTCGCCGCCCGGGCTATCCTCTCCCCCACCTTGCGCACGATCCGCTCCGCCTCGTAGTCACGCAGCAGAACGCTGTTCCGAAGCTCATGCCGGTAAGCCTCCTCTCCCATGCTCGTTTCCTGGCTCTCGGAAACGAACATGAGCTGGCT
This sequence comes from Deltaproteobacteria bacterium, assembly GCA_016184235.1. GTDB lineage: Bacteria > Desulfobacterota > Binatia > UBA9968 > UBA9968 > UBA9968. Next base: position 11,106 of record JACPDC010000172.1, read on the forward strand.
TCTGCCCGTGTAAGGCGCCGT
>JACPDC010000173.1 GCA_016184235.1 Deltaproteobacteria bacterium
CCCGATCGCCTGGAAGAGACGCTTGGCGCCCTCGACGCTCATGAGCCGGTCGGCGGCGCCGTGGGTGATCAGCGTCGGGCAGGTGATCCGCCCGGCCACCCCCTCGAGCGTGAACGCCTTGAGCCGCTCGCGCGCCTCCGCGTCGCTCACCCCTCCGAGCAGGCGCCGGACCGTGGGCTGGAGGTGCGCGCAGAACAGGTACAGGTCGTCGAGCAGGCTGTAGCAGCCGCTCCAGCAAACGAGCGCCTTGACGCGCCGGTCGAAGGCGGCGGCGCGCGGCGCGTAGTATCCCGCCATGCTGATGCCGAGGAGCGCGATCCGCCCCGCATCCACCTCCGGCCGCGCCTGAAGATAATCGACGCAGGCCTGCACCGGCACCTCGTAATCGTGGCGCGTCGGGATCCCCTTGACATAGTGGGACGATCCCCGCCCTGGAGTGTCGACCAGCAGCAGCGCCCAACCCCGCTCGAGCACCTGCCTGCCGCTGAAAAAGATCTCCTCGGCAAAGGCGTCCGCCCCGCCGACGAGAAAAACCGCCGGCCATTTTCCGGGAGCGGGATTGGCGGGATGGCAGAAATAACCGTCGTATTCCTCGCCGCCGCAGCGCACGGCGATGGTCTCGATAGGCGGCAGGTGCAGCCCCGCCCCGGCGCGAAAGTTCTCCTGGGATTTGAGAAAGCGCGCCCTTTTCTTCGACATTTCCTCGGCGGTGAGAAAAACATCCGACATCCGGTAGTACTGGTTGGCGTGGAAAAAGTTCTGCATGGCGGTGCGCCTGTGGCCCAGCTCGAGCTCCCGCCGGGCCTTGGCTTCCACGGCCTCGGCAAGGCCGAGCCAGCCGCGCTCCCATCCCTCCTTGTCGCCCGGCTCGATCCTGCGGCAAAGACGGGCGATGTCGAACAGGTCGCCGCCTCCTTGCTGCGCCTCGGCGGCGAGCCTGAGCGTCTGGGACTCAAACGGACCCGCGGACTGGAAAAAATCGATCATGGTCTCTCCTCGAAACTCTACAGGTCGAGCGTGCTTTCGGCGAACAGCTCTTCGACCTTCATCTTTGCGGGCGTCAGCCCCTGCTCGTGCGAGTAGGCGATCAGGGTCTCGAGCATGGAGCGGTTGGCCTTGACGCCGTAAGGAAAGGGGTCTTCGCCGAAGATCTCCCTGGTTGTGGCGAGATACTCCCGGCCGAAAAAGAGCGCCGACGGGATGCGCTCGACGAGCTTCTCCTGGGCCAGCGCCTTGGCCTTGAGAAAGGCGGCGTACAGGTTGAAGGCGACCCAGGGATATTTCCGATGAATGTCGCCGCGAATGATGTAGGCGTGGTTTACCGGGATGAAACCATACTTCTTAAAGAAGCGCCGTCCCTCGGCCATGCGGTCCGGAAACAACGGTTTTACCTTGCTCCAATCCCCGCCGCTGCCGGGAATGCGGCTGGAGCGATCGATGACGCTCGGCGCTCTCGTCCACGGCCCGATCAGCGACGCCGCGTCCAGCTCGTGACTCACCAGCATCGAGGCCAGACTCTTGTCGGGCGGGATGCGCCGGAAGGAGATGCCGGCGGGCGGGGTAAATCCGGTCGCCCCGCCGTGGCTCAGCTCCTCGCTCCTCTCCATATACCAGTGCACCTTGAATTGGGAGACGCCGAAGTCGTGCTCGAGGATTCCCCGCTGCCAGAGCGCCGCGGTCTGCTGGTACTCGCCCACCCCGAAACGCTTGCCGGCGAGATCGCCCGGCTCCCTCACGCCGGCATCGGCGTGGACCGCCACCTCGGTGTGAAACAGCCGCCGGCTGGGAAAGACCGGCAGGGCGATCATCTCGATGCCGCGCGAGCGGGCTATCAGATAGGACGACATCGACATCTCCCCGGCCTCGAATTCCTGAAACTTGAGCTGCCGCCAGAAGGTCTCCGACGGGGGCGAATAGGTGGGGATAAGCTCCAGTCCCTCCGGCTGGACCGTGCCGTCCATCAAGGGCTCAACTCGCTCGTTGAAAGCGGAAATAAAACTCAAAGTCAGCTTCGCCATATTTATCCTCTGGGTTGTGGAGCAGAGCCTTCAGCTCCGATCGTCCAGACGCTAGCGCCGGCCCTCCAGCCGGCTCACAAAGTACTCCCAGCCGCGCATCGGGAATCGTTGATCGGCGTTGTAGACTTCAAGCTCCTCGGCGGTTAAGTATTTCGGCGCGCCATGGAGCAGCGCCAAATGATTCCACTCGCCGAGCATGGCGAGTCGCGTCGTACGCTCGATCACCTGTTCGACGCTTTCGCCGACCACGGCGTCGCCGTGGGCGCGCATCAGGACCGCAGGCCCGTTTCCCAGCACAGCCGCCAATTCATTGCCGCGCTCCACCGTTCGCACCAAGCCGACACCTTCATACACGGGCGGGCCGTCGGCGGAAAGAAACTTGCCGTAGTGGTGTATGGGCTTGAGCTTGATCGGGAGCACGCTGAAAATCGTGCTCCACTTCGAGTGCGTATGCGCCACGCTCATGATCTCTGGGCGGGCTTTTAGTATGCATGCGTGAATGGGCCACTCATTCGGCGGGGTCTCCGCCCCGCCCAGACAGCGCCCGTCGAAATCGAGCATGATCAGACGATCCACAGCGGCGCAGCCCGGGCTCACGTTGGCGAGGGTGAGGAAGGCCGCCGCGTCCGGCACGCGCGCGCTTACGTGGCCGTAGCCGTCGGTGATGCCCTCGCGATCGAGGATGTGGCAGGCGGTGACCAGCGTGCGCTTCAGCGCGTCGAGCTTGGGGTCGTCAAAGGCAGGCATGCCGGCTCGGCTTGGGGACGCCATATCTCCTCCCGGTTTCACTGATCTCGATGGAAGCAAACGCTTTGCGACGATCGTTCGGAAAATCTAGTCGGCCGGCCGTTCCCTGTCAAGACTCCCTTGGCCACATTTCGGAGCGGCGCTCACCGCCGAAGGCGTCTCTCAAGATCGATGCAATAGCTCCCTCGGGGAACGCGCTCTCGGCTGCGGCCGATGGAGCAGTGCTTTAACCGAAGCTTCCTAGTCGGACGTCCGCAGCCTCATTCGCGCTCCCCTCGATCGCTCCGTAGAGCGAGGGAGGTTGCTGAGCAAGCCCAAAGCACCGAACGTGAACGGTTCAAAGAACCCACAGACCCATTGCTTTGGGCGGGCGAAGCAGCCTCCCGAGCGGCCCCTATTGCTTTCGGCGCGCGAGGTAAGTCCCCGAACGAAGCCTAGGCATAGGCTTTATAGATCCCCTCGAACTTGGCGATCTTGAAGCGGACCATGCTCCGGGCGGACTCGCGGACTAGGAATCGGCTCCGCTCGGAGTCGGCGTAGCGCGCGACCACCTCGGCCGCCAGCGCCGTGTGCTCCTTGTCGACTTTGCTGTGGATGATGAAGAACTCGCGCGCAGCCTCTCCCAATCCGTAGTGCTTCTCGAGCGCGATGTCGAACTCTTCCGCGTAGCGGCATACCATGGTCTCGTTGACCAGGGCGCCGGCCCGATTTTCCGCCGGGCTGGCCAGCAGCATGCTTCGAAGGACCGCGCCGGTGTGCGCCAAGCTCTCGAAGACCGGCAGCGCGTTTTGAAAGTCCTCTTCCTTTAGCCCCACGGCCAGGCCGAATTTCTTGGCCAGCGCCGGATGGTCCTTTTCCTCGCTGAACTGGTGCGCGAAGTGATCGTAGAGGTCGCTCTGATGCGCGTTCTTCACCATGCACAGGGCAAAACCTTTGCAGATGGCGATGTTGTGGATATAATGCTGCAGCGCGAATCCCTGAAGTCTTTTGGCGGAGAGCTTCCCCGCTCTCAGCTCGGCAAAGTAGCGACTGTTCATCAACTCCTCCACGCCCGGCTGGATGATCTCTCGAATTTTCCATGATAGCCTCCGGTAGGTGGAGCCGGATCGAGTGGCCCAAACCAGATGACAATTAAACTCCGCGCGCCTGAAATTACTTGAGCTTTCGACCATGGTCAAGAGGGAAAAAAATGCTTGGAGCAGGGGCTGCAGCCGTGTAAAATGGCGGCAAAGAGGCAGAGCTTCCGGGGAATCTCCATGGAGCGAGAAAACAAAGCCGTTGTAGAATTTATGAACTCGCGTGGCCCGGTGAAAATTTCTTTTCTTCTGCTGCTCGTCACTCTATTTC
>JACPDC010000174.1 GCA_016184235.1 Deltaproteobacteria bacterium
GTCCTTGTCAATCGGCTTGGGCGGCTCGATCTTGTTCCTCACCCCGTCCAGTCCCGCCATCAGCATGGCCGGAAAGGCAAAGTAGGGATTGCAACTCGGGTCCGGCGTCCTAAACTCAAGCCGCTTCGCCTTCTCGCTGGTCGAATACATCGGGATCCTCACGCAGGCGCTCCTGTTCCTGGCCGAATAGACCAGGTTGATCGGCGCCTCATAGCCAGGCACCAAGCGCCGATACGAGTTGGTGGTCGGCGCTATGAAGGCGCACAGCGCATGGGCGTGCTTGAGCAGTCCCCCTATGTAGTGCCGCGCCGCCTCGCTGATCAGCCCGTAGCCCTTCTTGTCGTAAAACAGGTTCTTGCCACCTTTCCACAAACTCTGATGGGTGTGCATCCCCGAGCCGTTGTCCTGAAATAGAGGCTTGGGCATCACGGTGACCACCTTGCCACGCTGGCGCGCGGTGTTCTTCACCACATACTTATACAACAGCACCTGATCGGCCATCCTGGTAAGCGTCGTAAAGCGCATGTCGATCTCGGTCTGGCCGGCGGTGCCCACCTCGTGGTGGTGTACTTCGATCTTGATGCCGCACTTCTCCAGGTTCTTGACCATCTCGGAGCGCAGATCCTGGTACTGGTCCATCGGCGGGACCGGAAAGTAGCCTTCCTTGTAGCGGATCTTGTAGCCCAGGTTGGGCCCCTCTTTGCCGGAGTTCCAAAAGCCCTCTTCTGAGTCTATGTGATAGAATCCCTCGTTGGTGCCCTGCCCAAACCGGATGCTGTCGAAGATAAAGAACTCGATCTCCGGTCCCCAGTAGCTCACATCGGCGATCCCGGTCGACTTTAAGTACTTCTCGGCCTTCTGCGCCACATAGCGCGGATCGCGACTGTAGGACTCCCGCGTCACGGCGTCGATCACGTTGCAGATCAGACTCAGTGTCGGGTGCTCGGTAAACGGATCCATCATGGCGCTCTCCGGATCGGGTATTAAAAGCATGTCGGATTCGTTGATCGCCTGAAAGCCCCGTATGCTGGAGCCGTCAAAGCCGATCCCCTCCTCAAACAGCTCCGCCGTAAGCTCGGCCTGGCAAACTCCAATACCTCCTTCGCGGTCATACGATCTTTCCTCCCTTTTCCTGATGAATTAATTTCCCAACGAAGAATTTTGTTATCACATTCTCTATTGCAGGGCTAGCCCCTAATGGTTTAATTATAAGGAATAGCCCTTCTCATTATGCTGGCTCAAGTCGAGCCCCATGCGCTCCTCTTCTTCCGACACCCTAAGCCCCATCAAAGCCTTAAGAATAGAGAGGATGATCAAGGTGCCGACAAAGGCGAGTATCCAGGTCGCCACTACAGCGACCAGTTGCACCCACAGTTGCCCCGGGTTGCCGAAGAAAAGACCGTTGTTACCGGCGGCATTGATGGCCTTGGAGGCAAAAAGTCCGGTCGCCAGTGCCCCCCAGGTCCCGCCCACGCCATGGACGCCCACCACATCGAGGGAGTCATCATAACCCAACTTGGTCTTCAGGTTACAAGCAATGGAGCAGAAGACCCCTCCCCCAACACCGATAAGAATGGCAGACATCGGCCCGACAAAACCCGATGCCGGAGTGATCGCCACGAGACCGGCCACCGCGCCGCTGGCAGCTCCAAGGACCGTGGGCTTACCCCTGAACAGCCAGTCCATCGCCATCCAGGCCAGGACGGCAGCGGCAGTCGCCGTATTCGTCACCACGAACGCACTGGTAGCCAGGCCATCGGCGGCCAGGGCGCTCCCGGCATTGAAACCGAACCAACCTACCCACAGCATGGCAGCCCCTATGACGCTGAAGGGAAGGTTGTGCGGCGGCATCGCTTCCTGTCCATAGCCAACCCGCTTGCCGAACATAAGGGCAGCGGCCAGGGCTGAAACGCCGGAGCTGATGTGCACGACCGTGCCGCCGGCGAAGTCCAACGCCCCCATTTCTCTCATCCATCCCTTGACCCCCCATACCCAATGGGCGAGCGGGTCGTAAATAAAAGTGGCCCACAACAGGATGAAAATTATAAAGGTGCTGAATTTTGCCCGTTCGGCAAACGCGCCGGTGATCAGCGCGGGGGTGATAATCGCGAACATGGCCTGGTAGATCATAAAGGTCTGGTGCGGGATGGTAGCGGCGTAGTCCGGGTTAGGATCCAGTCCAACGCCGTTCAATCCAAGCCAGGCCAGGCTGCCGACGATTCCCCCTTTGTCGGGTCCAAAGGCGAGGCTGTAGCCCCAGAGCACCCACTGTATGCTGATAAGCGCAACGATAATGAAACTATGCATGATAGTGCCCAGAGCATTTTTGCCTCGCACCAGGCCGCCGTAGAAGAGGAACAGGCCGGGGATGGTCATCATCAGGACCAACGCAGACGACGTAAGCATCCAGGCGTTGTCGCCTTTATCGATCTTAGGTGCGGCGGCTGGAGCAGGAGTCTGCGGCGCGGGAGCGGCCGTTGCTCCCGGCGCCGGTACCGCCGCAGGAGGCTGCGGAGCCTCTTCGGCAACAGCCGGGACCGCACTCGCTAAAGCGACAACAACACCGAGGAGAAAAAAGAGGGCCTGAATTTTTCTATTTCTTGCCACGTTAAATCCTCCCTTCCACAAGAAGTAACAGAACCGGAAAAGCGACATGAAAGACCGGATCTAATAGGCGAGCAACTCGTGTGCCAATTAAGCGAGAGTAATTTCTGCTGGAAAAACAGGATGTTTGAAATTCTTCTCTCCCCTCTCCCGCAAACGCGATGCCTATCCATTAGGCAACTGCCGAGGATTTAGGCACGGAAACAGGCGAGTTTTCTCACTTCTTCGCCATCGACCTTAATCCCCAGGCCGGGTCCCTCTGGCAAAATCGCCCGGCCCCTCTGAACTTCAATAGGACCAAAGAGGCGCTGCTCGCCGAGGCGCAAGAAGCCCGTCATCTCGCCGCCGGGCTGGCCATTTCTTATGGCGGCGCACAGGTGCATCTCAGCAGCCGACAGTATCGGCGTGCAGGCGCTCCCCTGCCCGACCACGACAGGAAGCCCTCGGGCTCCAACCACCGACGCTACTTGCAATCCTTGTTGGAAACCTCCAACATGTGTGAGCTTGATTTTTAACAGATCCGCCCCATTTTCTTCGAGCAGCGACACGGCTTCTGCGGGCGAACTGACGCTTTCCTGGGCGGCAATAGGAACGCTCACGGTTCTTCTCAGCTCGGCCAGCCCCTTAACATCGCCTCGCGCGAGAGGCTGCTCCGCATCCGTGATGTGAAACTGTTTTAGTTCGTTCAGCAGCTCTCGAGCCGCGACAAAAGTGTAGCCGGCGTTGCCGTCGACGCGGATCGCCGCCTCTTCGCCTACCGCTTCCCGGACGGCGCGGACCCTTGCCAGATCTCTATCGCGATCCCCGCTGCCGATCTTGATCTTGAAGATGTGAAAGCCTTCTTGCTTAAGCCGCCGGGCGTGGACGCCGGCGGCCTCCGGCTCCAGCTCCAGTCCGAGGCCACCCACGAGATCGATCTCTCGGCGATACGGCCCACCGAAGAAACGATAGGCCGGCACGCCGAAGTGTTTGCCCAGGGCGTCGAAAATAGCGGTCTCGACCGCCGCCTTGGTCAGGGGGTGACCCAAGCGAACATGGTGCAGTCTTTGGAGCACGCTGCCGGTGTCGGCCAGATCCATTCCGACCAGCGCCGGGGCGAAGTATCTCCGCACCATGATTTCCATGGTCTCCAGGGTCTCATAGGTATTGCCCGGCCGGCCCTGGGTCGCCTCGCCCCAGCCCTCGACGTCGTTCTCCGCCTCAAGCCGCACGATCAGAGTGCGGCAATCTTCGAGAAATCCGGCGGCCCCGCCGTAGATTTCCTTGATCGGCAGGATCAGAGGATAGGGCTCGATACGGGAAATTTTCATGCGCCACCGCGCAAGAGGGAGGTGAGGCTGGAAGCCCTGTCGAGCCTTTCCAGGCGATCGACCGCCTCAAACAAGCGCGCGCGGCCGCGCGCCGAGATGAGCCCGCGGGTTAATCTTGCCACCTTGTCTTCCAGCTCAGCCGGGCTCAAAGGATTTTTCGGCGTGCCCTTGAAGTGAATCACCAGGGCGCTCAGACGACTGCCGTCTTTGAGCCGCACGGTAACCCTGGCGGCCCGGTCCCACCCCTTCTTTTCAATCTCGGGATCTACCTGGAGCCGGACTAAACGGGATAAGGAGATCATCTTCCTGTCGCGAATTTTCCTTTCGTCAAAGGCTTTGGGCTCTCTGGGATCGTCGCACAGGGCGAGGGCGACACAGAACGGGATGCTGTACTGCGCCATCATCAGATCTTTCGGCTGGTAAATCGCATGATGGGTAACGAGCTTTTCGATACCGGCAACGACGATCTGCTCGATATCCGTTGGAGCGAATCTGTGTTCTCGCTTGAGTTTTTGCAGCGCTTCTATCGGCGCGTGGGCATTGATATGGCAGGCGAAGCGCTTGATACAGGTATTCATGGTTTCGAAATTGCGCCCGAGGCGATCCGTGAGCGCATCAAACAACGGAGCGTCGGAGAATGCCTTTAAGAAACCGAATTTTCCTTCGAGCACACTCTCCGGCCCGGCAAAGCCTCTTTGCGCCAGCAGCGCGGCGGTCACGCCGCCCTCCGCGGCCTTGCCCAAGTGCAGCCGTTTAACCATCGCCCCCTCCTGGCAGCGGGAAAACTCCAGCAGACCGCCGGAATAGGAGCCGGCGATGCCGCCGAAGGTCCCGGTCAGCCCAGGAGCGTGAAAACCCCTTTTTTCCAGCGAGTTCCCGGCAGCGACGCCGATGCGGGACATGACCTCACAGCCCGCCACGAAGGCGGTGAGCAACGCCTTGCCATCGGCTCTTTTTTCCTCCGCAATCGCCAGGGCAGGGAGAAAAGCGGTCGCCCCCGGATGGACGCCGGCGCCGGGCTGGCGCACGTTGTCCAACTCAAAGGCGTGGGCCATCGTCCCGTTGGCCAAAGCCGCCTGCGGCGCTTGAACCTTCCATCTTCTGCCCAAGACGGTAGCCTTGCCCGGCCGACTCAAGCTGTGGACGAAACCGGCTACGGCCTGGCTCCACGG
>JACPDC010000175.1 GCA_016184235.1 Deltaproteobacteria bacterium
TATTTTCGGGCTCAGGAGCAGAATCCACGCGATGGTGCTGAGGATGCCGGGAATGATGAAAGGGATCAGCGCCATGATTACGAACACTTTTTTGAACGGGGTATTGGTCCGCTCGCTGATCCAGGCGAGGTAGGTCCCGATCACGAAGGAGACGAGCGTGCTCCCGAAGGCAAACTTGAGTGAGTTCCAGAAAAGGAGATAGAAATCCCGGTCGAAGTAGGCCTTGACGTAGTTTTGGACGGTATAGGTGGCGCCGGGCTCCCCTATGGGCGCGCTACGCACGCTCCCATAGAGGAGCATCACCAGAGGAATTCCGGCGAGATAGAGAACGAACAACGAGCAGCCGATGAGGATCAGGGTCTGGGAGTTGAAGAAACGGATCACCTGCTTCGCTCCAGGACCGTTTTTTAGGCATCGATATTATGGACCACCTGGTCGGCAACCATGGTCTTTTTGACTTCCTCTTCGATCAGGTTCCACAGGTGGTCTTCATACTCCAGGAATTGCTTCTCCCGCTTGACCGAGAGCTTTCGCGGCCTCGGGATATCGATTTTCAGCACGTCTTTCACCCGTCCCGGCCGGGCGCCGAAGATGATGACGCGGTCCGCCAGGTAAATCGCCTCGTTGATCTGGTGGGTGATAAACAGCACGGTCTTTTTCGCCTCGTTCCAGATGCGCAGCAGTTCCATCTGCATGATCTCCCTGGTCTGCGCGTCCAGGGCGGCAAAGGGCTCGTCCATGATCAGAATCTCGGGGTCCACGGTGAGGGCCCTGGCGAGGTTGCAACGCTGCTGCATTCCGCCCGACAGCTCGTGCGGGTAATGGTCCTCGAAGCCGGACAGGCCCACGAGCTTGATGAAGTTGAGCGCCCTGTCCTTCTCCTTCGCGCCGTCGCGCCCCTGGCATTCCATGCCAAAAAGGACGTTTTTCAAAACCGTCCTCCAGGGCAAAAGGCAGGGGTCCTGAAACACCATCGCCCGGTCCAGCCCCGGTCCTTTGACCTCCTTGCCGTCAAGCATGATCTTGCCTCCGGTCGGTTTGAGCAGCCCGTCGGCGATATTGATGAAGGTGGTCTTGCCGCAGCCGCTGGGGCCGACGATGGTGACGAATTCCCCTTCCTCGACCGCAAGGTTCACGTTGTCCAGGGCCAGCAGCCGGCCGCCGGTGCGGGGCTGGTAGTACTCCATCCGGAGCCCGATTGCCTGTAGTTTCGTTGCCATGCATTCCTCCTTAATAGAGATGAATAACGTCTGTTTCCGCTATCAGAGGTGGCTTTTTTGGCGGGTCATAATTTCACAGTTTCCCTCCCATTTGCAAGCTAAAAGTAGGTTTCTTGACAAGGGAGAGAGGATCGGATAGGGTCGGCGAAGAAAGATTGCATAATGTTTTTCATAACGCTTGCCTACAGCCATGGCCTATCCTTTACGAAAACCAAAATCAAAGCTTAAAGGGGTGGAAAACCTTTCGGCGCGAGTCTACCATGAGATCAAAGCGCTCATCCTGCGCAACCAGATCATGCCGGGTCAAAAACTGCAGCACCAGGATCTCAGCGACCGGCTCGGCGTCAGCAGAACGCCCGTGCGCGAGGCGCTGACTCGGCTGGTGCAGGAGGGATACGTCAGTCTCCTCCCGAACCGGGGTTTTATCTGTAAAGAGATCAATTTGCAAGAGGCGGAAGAGCTGTATGACCTCCGCGAGGCCCTGGAGGCCTTTGCGGTCGAAAAAGCGGTGCAGAAGGTAGACGACAACGTCCTGGAAAGACTGCGGCAAAAGATGGAGCTTTACGGGCGTGACATCCAGAAGCGCTTCACCCGCGAGCGCCTGGTCTACGATCAGGAGCTCCATCTGGAGATCGCCGAGATCGCCGGCAACGAGACCATGACAAAAACTTTGCGCCAGGTCTTCGAACGGATCGTCCTCAAGCGAAAGACGGACGGCCTCTACGATCAAGGCCGGGGGTTGAGCGCCCACCAGGAGCATTTGAGGCTTTTAGAGGCGATGGCGAAGCGCGACGCCGACAAAGCGGTCAGGATCGTTCGAGAGCATATCCGCGAGGGCAAGAGAAACGTCCTGGACGACCTCAAGCAGAGAAAAGAGATATGGGATCTTCAGTTTAATGCGACGCAAGGCTGACCCGTAAACGACAAATTCACATTATCACAAGGAGGAGTAATGAGCGCGGATCTGGTTATCAAAAACGGATGGGTGGTGACATCCCAGGAAACCATAAAAGGGGGCGTTGCCGTCAGCGAGGGAAAATTCGTCGCGATCGGAACGGACGCGAGCCTGCCCAAGGGCAAGGAGGAGATCGATGCCAAAGGGAAGCATATCCTGCCCGGGATCATCGACGGGCATGTCCACTTCCGGGAGCCCGGAATAAGCCACAAGGAAGACTTTACCACCGGCTCCACGGCGGCGGTGTGCGGCGGAGTCACCATGGTCATGGACATGCCCAACGTGGTGCCGCCGACGGCAGATGCGGAAAAGGTAAAAGAAAAAATCAAAATAGCGCAGGGAAAATTTCTCACCGACTACGCCTTTTTCGGCGTGGTGGTTCAAACCAACACGGAGCACATCCTGCCCATGGCCCGGGCCGGCGTCATCGGTTACAAGATCTTCTTCGGCGAGACGATCGGCAACCTGCCCTTTCCCGACGACGGCATGTGCCTGGAGGCCTTCAGCAACATCTCTCAATCGAAGCTTCCCCTCGGCATCCACGCCGAAAACCGCCAGATCATGAGCTACCATACGAATAAGCTGAAGGCCGAAGGCAAAAACGACCCGGTCTACTGGGAGGCCTCGCGCCCGGATATCTGCGAGGCGGAATCGGTGCACCACGCGCTGTTTTTCGCCGAGACCTTCAAGACCAAGCTCCACGTCTATCACATGAGCTCCAAGCAGGCGGCCTGGATGGTGCGGGACGCCAAGGCCAGGGGGCTCAGGGTAACCGCCGAAACCGGGCCGCACTATCTGCTGCGGGAATATAAGGATATGGAAAAGGTCGGGCCGCTGCTCAAGATGAATCCCCCGGTGCGCAGCCGGGACCATCAGGAGGTCCTCTGGGACGGCCTGCTAAACGGCTACATAGATATGATCGCTACCGACCATTCTCCCCACACCCTGGATGAAAAGGGATCGGACCTGTATGGCAAGATGACCAAGCCGGCCATCTGGGATTGCATCTCCGGCTTCTGCGGCGTCGAGACCGCGGTGCCGGCGATGCTGACCGAGGTCAACAAAGGGCGGATGACGCTGAACCACTACGTCAAAGTCACCTCGGAAAATCCCGCGAAGGTCTGGCAGATCTATCCGCAAAAGGGGGCTATCCGGCTGGGCTCCGACGGGGACATTACGATCGTCGACATGGACAAGGAGGGCGTCATCGACGTCAACAAGCTCCACAGCAAGAACAAGCCGAGCCCGTGGCACGGCTGGAAGGTGAAAGGCATGCCGGTATGCACGATCGTGCGCGGCCACGTGCAGATGCGCGACGGCGAAGTGGTCGGAAAGCCCATCGGGCAACTGGTGCGGCCGAACCCGCAATGACGTTAATCGTGTACTCGTATATTCGTCAGTCGAACGGACGAGTAACGAATAACCAGTAACGAGTAACGAAGATGAGGCGTCCTGAACCGTTGGAAATATTCCAGCCGGCATCGATTAGAGAGGCCAGCGCGATCGTCAAAGAGAAAGGCCCCGGAGGGCGCTTCCTTGCGGGCGGGACCGACCTCGTCATCGCGATGAAAGAAAAGGGACTGTCGCCGAAATACGTGGTCGATCTCAAGAGAGTGCGTAATCTCTCGGGCATCCGCGAAGAAGCGGA
>JACPDC010000176.1 GCA_016184235.1 Deltaproteobacteria bacterium
CCTGCGCCACGCGCAATCGGGCAAGCCGCTGGTGTGGGACCAGGCAACCGGGTCGGCCAGGGCCTACGACGATCCCGGCGTGGCGGCGCCGGCCTTGACCGGCGACTTTGACGTGGGCGGCGAGGTTTGCCGTCCGGCTTTCGAGCTGCTGCGCGCGCACGTCGCCCAGTTTCCGCCGGAGCGCGTCGAGACGATCTCGACGGTGCCGGCTCAAACCCTGCGCCGGCTGGCGCGGGAATTCGGCGCCACCGCGCAGGTCGGCGCCGCCATCCGGATCGGCGGCGCGAGGATGCCGTTTCGTCCGGTATGCTCCTTTGCCGACAGCCGCGGCTCCACCTGCCACACCCAGGGGGTCTGGACCGGCACCGCCATCCAACTGCTCAACGTCATGGTGGGAGCCGTCGATGTCCCGGGCGGCGCCATCAGCACCAGCATCGTCGGGCCCGGCGAGCGTCTGCGGATCGGCGGGACTCCGGACGGCATGATCGTCTTCCGCGGCGGGCGGCCGGGGGGAGAAGCGCAATATCCGGGCCCGCGGCCGCGCGCCCCCGAGACCGTGGAGCTGCACGAGCTTTTCCCGATCGGCAAGCAACCCCGCCCGATGCTCGGCCTGGCGTTGCTCGACTTTCCCGAGCTTATCCCCTACCGGGTGGAGCTGTTGATCATCCTGGGGAGCAACGTCGTGATGAGCGGAGCCGATCCCAAACGCGTCATCCAGGCCCTGGAAAAAATTCCGTTTGTCGTCGCTCTCGGTGATCGATGGGATGAAACGCTCGAGTGCGCCGATTTGGTAATTCCCACCGCCCAGGGGCTGGAACGGCTCGATTTTCCCGTCAACCGCCTGGAGGGCTGGGTCACCGGCCGTCACTGGTATTTCACCGCGCGGCTGCCCGCGGCCGAGCCGCCGCCGGACGTCCGCCACACGGTGGATATTTTCCTGGAATGGTCGGAGCGGATCGGGCTCACGGCGGAAATGAACGAGCGGCTCAATCAGCAGCTCGGGCTCTCCGGGCGCGAGACTCTGGAGGGCGACCGTCGTTATACCAATAGAGAAATCGTCGAACGGCGCATGCGCTCGATGTTCGGCGCGGACCACGACCTCGGCTGGTTCCAAAAAAACGGCCTGGTGGCCTGGGAGCGGAACCTGTCCGAGCGCTATCCGCGGGGCATGCTCAAGCTGCCGCGTCTTCCCGTCTACTTCCCCGACATATTGGACCGCGGCCAAGAGCTCAAGGAGGTGCTGGACCGACTCGGCCTGCACTGGGACCTGTCCAGCTACCGGGCGCTGCCCGCCTGGCACGGCTGCTGGAGTCACCGGTCGCGCCGGCCCGACCATCTCTTCGTGGTCAACTACAAGCTGCCGTTTCAGACCTCGACGACCACGCAGTACAACCCCTGGCTCACCGAGCTTTCTGAGCGCCATCCGAAGGCTTTGTACGTGACGCTGAACCGGGAGACCGCGGGCCGTCGCGGCATCGCCGACGGAGACGAGATCGAGCTCACCGGCGTGAACGGCCACAGCGCGCGCGGCCGGGCGCGTCTCTCGGAATGCGTTCATCCGGACGTGGCGGCTATTGCTTCCTGTTTCGGCCATTGGTCGCGCGGCCATCCTGCGGGCTCGGACCACGGCGTGAACTTCAACTCTTTCGTTCCCCTCGACATCCACGGCATGGAGATGCTCTCGGGCGACTACGACCACTGCGCGCTTGTTACCGTGCAAAAACTACCCTAAGGGCCGCGCCGGCCCCGGCGCTGAGCCCCAGGATCCCCGTCCGCGCATCAAGTTTTTGCCGCAATCACCTTGACTTGCTGTCGGAATTCTATAAAATAGAAACTTTGAAAACAGACGGCGGAGAGATGCTGTTGGTGGAGCGGGGGGGTGATCATAAAATATGACGGGAATCAGAGTCAGAGAAAACGAGTCCATCGAAAGCGCCATCCGGCGCTTCAAGAAGCTGTGCGAAAAAGCGGGGATATTGGCGGAGCTGCGCAAACGGGAACACTACGAGAAGCCGAGCGTCAAGAGAAAAAAGAAGGCGATTGCGGCGAAGAAGAGAGCGCTGAGACGGGCGCGGAGCCACTACTTTTAAGCCGGCGCTCGACAGAGAATGGGCCTTAAGAGCGAGATTCAGGACGCCGCGAAGACGGCCATGAAGGGGGGAGACCGAATCACCCTCTCGACCCTGCGGCTTCTCCTGTCGGCGCTTCACAACGAAGAGATCAAAGAGCGCCGGGAACTCGGCCCGGAAGAGATCATCAGATTGATATCCTCCCTGTGTAAGCAGAGACAGGAGGCGATCGAGTACTTCCGCAAAGGGGGGAGGGCGGATCTGGAGCAGCAAGAAGAAGCGGAGCTGGCGGTCCTGCGCCGCTTCCTCCCTCAGGCCTTAAGCGAGGAGGAGCTCCGCGCGCTCATCCGCAGCTCGATTGAAGAGGTCGGAGCCAAGGGGGTCCAGGACCTGGGGAAGGTGATGAAGCAAGTCATGCCCAAGGTTACCGGTCGGACCGAAGGCAAGCGGGTCAACGAGCTGGCCAGAGAGATTCTGGCCGGCTGACAGAGCGTCGAGCTTTTCGCCGGGGCGTGGCGCTCCATTCCTTCCTTGAGATGGATGTAAACCGTTGGTGAGTATCGTTGATCCGATCCTGCTTGTCCTTCTGTCGCTCTTTGCCCTGAGGGGCTATTTTAAAGGGCTCTTCCGCGAGAGCTTTTCTCTGTTCGGCTTATTGATCGGTTTCATGGTCGCTGTCCGCTACGATGAACCGGTGGCTGCCCTCTGGGCGGACTATTGGAAAGCGTCTCTCATCGTCCTCAGGGCCGTGACGTTCATCGGGCTTTTCTTCGTCATCTATTTTGTCTTCAGCCTGACCGGCTGGCTGCTCCACCGCTCGGCGAAATTGCTCTTTCTTCAAGGTGTCAACCGGGTCGGGGGAATCTTGCTGGGCGCGGGAAAGGGAGCGGCCGTTTTGGCCCTGATCGTTTTCTTCCTGGCCTCGTCTCCGTTGATCCCGCAGCAGACCAGGCGGAAAATCGACCAGTCCTATCTTGTTCCGCCCCTGCATTATATCGGCGAGGGACTGATCCGGGTGGGAAGGACGAGCATCCTGCCGCGGGACGATTCTCCGGCCCGCGACGGTTCGACCGTGCCTTCGAACAGCGAGGCCGTGGGCTATTTTTAGGCGATGATTGCGGAAGGAAAAATCGTCGAAGTCCGCGAGCGCGCCTCCATCGTCGAGGTGATCTCCGATCACTTGACGTTGAAGAAGATGGGGCGCAACTACCTCGGGCTCTGCCCCTTTCATGCGGAGAAGACGCCTTCCTTCACGGTCAACGAAGAAAAGGGTATTTTCCATTGTTTCGGCTGCGGCGTGGGCGGCAACGTGTTTCATTTTCTGATGCAGTACGAGCATCTGACGTTTCCGGAGGCGGTGGAGCGGGTGGGAAAGCGCTACGGGATTCCCCTGGAGCGCCTGGATCGCCCGGCAGCCAGGAAGGAGTCGGAGGAGAAAGAGGCTCTGTACCACATCAACGAACGGGCAGCGGCGTATTTTCATGAGATGCTGTTCGGCCGCCCGGAGGGGAAGAGGCCGCTGGAATACTTGAAGGCCAGAGGGGTGCAGGAGCAGATGGCCCGGCGCTTCTACCTGGGTTACGCGCCGCAGGGAGGCCAGGGCCTGGTGGCGTTTCTGAAAAAAGAGGGGCTCCCGCTCAACCATGCGATTCGGCTCGGGCTCATCGGCGAGAGGGGGCCGCAGCGCTACGGGGAGAAATTTTTTGAGCGGGTCATTTTTCCCATTGCCAATGCGGCCGGGAAG
>JACPDC010000177.1 GCA_016184235.1 Deltaproteobacteria bacterium
GATCTCGATCGACTCGACCGGATCCGAGCGCGTGGCCAGGGCCCACAGGACGTCGAAGGTGCTGGTCGGATCGATATCCTCGTCCACCACGATCACGTAGCGGCCGAGATAGGCGCCGGCGTGGACCTGCGAGGCCGCGAGCATCGCCTGGCGCGCGTGACCCGGGTAACGCTGTTTGATGGAAATGATGTTGAGGAGTCTCCCGCCGCCCGCCTCGTGGCACCAGACACCCTTGACATCGGGCACCCCGGCCTTCTCCACCTGGTCCCAGATCAGCGCGGACTTTACGAAGCACTTTGCCAGAGAATAGTCCGAGGGCGGCCTTCCGGGCCTGGCGCAGCAGAGGATCGGCTCGTTGCGGTGGTAGATGTTCTCGACCTGGATGACCGGCTCGGGCCGGGTCGAGCTGGCGTAGTAGCCGGTCCACTCGCCGAAGGGCCCCTCTTTTTGCACATCCTTGGGATCCATGAAGCCTTCGATGACGATCTCCGCGTGCGCCGGAAACGGCAGCCCGGTAGCCTTGCCCTCGATGACCTTGATGGGCCTGCCTTTGAGCCCGCCCGCGTAATCGAACTCCGAGACGCCGTAGTCGATCTCGTTCCCGGAGACCATGAAGAGGACCGGGTCCTGGCCGACGCAGACGATCACCGGGCAGCGCTTGCCCTGCTCGAACCACTTGCGGCGCTGGATCGAGCCGTGCTTTCCGGGAGAGATGTAGAGCGCCATGCTCTTCTCATTATGGACCATCCCGCGGTAGGCGCCGAAGTTGACCCATCCCTCGTCCGGGTCCCTGGTGATCACCAGGCAGGCGGTGCCGATGAAGCGGCCGCCGTCCAGCTCGTGCATGAACGGAACCGGGAATTTGAGCAGGTTGACATCTTTTCCCGAAAGGACATTCTCGAGAACGGGGCCGCTCTTCACCACCTTGTGCGGGATCGGCTTGTGCGCCGCCAGCTTCTGGCGAAAGACCCGCACCAAGTCCAGCCCCGAGAGGTCGAGGGGCAGCCCCAGGTCCAGCGCCATTCTCTTGAAAGAGGCGTTCTGGGCGAAAAGGGCGCGGTAACCCTTGGGGTAGTCCTTGATATTATCGAAGAGCACGGCCGGCACCGGCCCCTTGCTCTCGCGGGCGATCAGCTCCGCCAGCGTCCCCATCTCCAGGTTCCAGTCGGCGCCGTCCACCTTCTTGAGCTCGCCCAGGCTCTCGACGATCTCCAGCCATTCCCTCAGATCGTCGTAGCTCGGGGTCTTCCCGGCCTTAATCTCCTTCTCGGCAAATTTTCTCGCTTCCAACGCAGTCATCGAATTTCTCCTCCCTAAATTCGTTACTTGTTATTCGTATATTCGTTATTCGTAAATCAATTTGTTATCCCTCGATTAACTATTAACGATTACACGATTAACGATTTTATACTCCCAACATCGATTCGTCCATACCCTCCACGTCTTCCGCCGGAAGGCCGTTGCAGCTCTGCGGATCCAGATGGAGATAAACCTTCTCTCCCGGATTCATGCTGAGGAACGGATGGGTGTGGACCGCCAACAACATGTCGCCGACGGCGATCTGGCAGTGGTAGGCATCTCCCATAAAGACTGCCTCCTTGATTGTCCCCTCTACCACATTCTCCAGCCCCTGCGGCTGTTGTTTATGCACCTGGATGTGCTCCGGCCGGATGGAGAGCACCGCCGGTTGGCCCTTGACCAGACCGGCGGCTGGAATAAAGGACAGGACTCCCTTGGCGGTCTCGATTTTGCCCGGCCTGGAATCGGCTCCCAGGTCGAGCACTTTTCCCTCGATCAGGTTGGTGAGACCCAAAAAGGTGGCGGTAAACTTTCTCTTCGGCCGGGAATAGAGCTGGTGCGGGGTGCCGACCTCAATAAGCCTTCCGGCATGCATCACGGCGATCTGGTCGGAGATCGCCAGCGCCTCGGATTGGTCGTGGGTGACAAAAATAGTCGTGATGTTGACCCTGCGCTGCAGCGCCTTGATCTCAAACCTCATTTGCACTCTCAGCTTCGCGTCCAGGTTGCTCAAGGGTTCATCCAGGAGCATGACCTTGGGCTCGTTCACCAGCGCGCGCGCGAAGGCAACCCGCTGCTGCTGTCCGCCGGAGAGCTTGGGCGCCGGCCGGTCCTCCAGGCCGTGCAGGCCGACGATCTTCAGCACATCCTCCACCTTCTGCCTGATCTCGCTCTTCGGACGGCGCTGAATGGTCAACGGGTAAGCCACGTTCTCGAAGACGGTCATGTGCGGCCAGATGGCATAAGACTGAAAGACCATTCCGATGGGCCGCTTGTTGGTCGGGACATAGACCCGCTCGCCGGAGGCAAAGACCGCCTTGCCGTCGATGCTGATCTTTCCCCCTTCGGGCCTCTCGAGTCCGGCGACGCACCTGAGGGTCGTGGTCTTGCCGCAGCCGCTCGGTCCCAAAAAAGTATAAAGGGACCCTTCCGGGATCTCGAGGGTGACGCCTTTCAGGACATGGACCCTTTCTTTGTCCTCCCCGAAGTATTTCTCCAGGGACTCGATCTTAACCATGAAGTTCTTTTCTGCCATTCCGCCTCCCTGTTTTCATTCCGCGATTCCTATCTTGGCCCCGAGTTGCCGCGCTACATAAGCCATAGCAACCAACAAGAGAACCATCAAGACCCCCAACGCGGTCACGTAGGTATACTGTCCGCCCTCCCAAAGGTCAAAAGCCATGATGGAAAGCACGGTGCTGCTGTACGAGTAAAGCAGGATAGAGGTCGAAAGCTCGCGCAGCGAAATGATGCTGATGTAGATCCATCCCGCCACGAAGCCCGGCATCAGCAGCGGGAGGATGACCTTCTTGAAGGTCTGAAACCACGTGCCGCCGCTCGCCAGAGAGGCCTCTTCCAGCTCTTTGTTGATCTGGATCATCGAGGCCGAAGCCGCCCGAATGCCGTAAGGCATGAACTTCGTCATATAGGCCAGCAGCAATACCCAGATGGTCCCGTAGATCGGGATCGGCAGCGTCAGGTAGACCCAGATCAGGCTGACCCCTAAGACAATGCCCGGCATGGCGATGGGGATGAAAGCCATGTTGTCGAGAAAAATTCTGCCCGGCATCTTCGACTTCACCGTGATCCACGCGATCACGGACGTCAGCAGCATGACGAGCGTGGCCGAGCCCACCGAGAGATAAAAACTATTCTTGAACGCGGTGAGCGCGAGCGGGTAGCTCAAGATGTACTGGTAATTGGCGAGCGTCAGTTTCCCTACCAGCTCCCACGACGGCACTCCGTAGTAAGGAATGAAAGAAGACCAGAGCAGGATGAAGACGGGCAAGACCACCGCGAGAAAAAAAATAGCAAAGGCGCTGGCACAGGTCACATACTTCCAGTTGCCCAGGTCGATAACGCGGGGCCGATAGCCTTTTCCCGTCACGGTGGCGTATTTCTCCTCTCGCCGGGTGACCTTCTGATAAACCAGGACACCGACGGTGCTGATGACCAGCAGCGTCACCGCGTAGGCGCCCGCCAGACCGAAATCCGAAGGGAACTGGTGGATGGCGAGAAAGATCTTGGTGGTAAAAACGGATATCCTCGCCGGAACGCCGACCAGGGCCGGAACCTCAAAGGCCTCCATCCCCCGAACGAACATGATGAGCAGGGCGCTGAACATCGCCGGGCGCATCAGCGGGAGCGTGATCCGCCTGAACGTCTCGAAGGTGCTGGACCCCGCGCTCAGAGAGGCCTCCTCCAGGGAGGTATCCATGTTGCGGAACGCCGCCGACATCAGCAGGAAGACCAGAGGATAGAGGTGGATCGCCTCGGCCCAGACCA
>JACPDC010000178.1 GCA_016184235.1 Deltaproteobacteria bacterium
ACCAGCGGACCCGGCAGCGCCTCGACGATCAGGTCGAACAGGGGAAGCAGATCCTTCGAAGGCTTTTTGAGATCAAGGGTTGCAATGCCGCTGCGGGCATTGGTGTAGACCACGGGGAAATCGAGCTGCTCCTCGGTGGCGTCGAGGTCGATAAACAAATCGTAGATTTCATCCAGCACCTCGCCGACCCGCGCGTCGGGCCGGTCGATCTTGTTGATGCAGACGATCGGCGGCAGACCGGCCTCCAGGGCCTTCTTCAAGACGAAGCGCGTCTGCGGCAGCGGCCCCTCGGAGGCATCGACGAGCAGCATGACGCCATCGACCATCGCCAGCGTCCGTTCCACTTCGCCGCCGAAGTCGGAGTGACCGGGAGTATCCACAATGTTGATTTTGACCTTGCCGTAATGGATGGAGGTGTTTTTGGCCAGGATGGTGATGCCGCGCTCCCGTTCGAGATCGAGGGAGTCCATGACGCGCTCCATCACCTGCTCGTTGGCGCGGAAGATGCCGCTCTGGTGCAGCATGGCGTCGACCAGGGTGGTCTTGCCGTGGTCGACGTGGGCGATGATGCCGACGTTGCGGATATCCTCGCGCCGCGTGGGTTGGTTTTCGCTCATACTTCATTTATTGGGGAGCAGGACTGTTTTGTCAAGCTCCCTTACTTGCTTAGCGTGAGGTCGTAGAGTATAAATTTTTTGATGGGCGGCATGGGACGACTGAAGAGCTACCTCTGGCGCTACTGGAGGCGCTATCTCCTCGGGGCGCTCTGCCTCTTCGGCACGGCGACGCTGGTCATGTGGATCCCGTGGTGGATACGGGAGGCCGTCAGGATCATCGAGCACGGCGGGCCGGTCGACGACATCACTTTCTACGCGGTCATCATCATCCTGGCGGCGGCGGCCCAGGGGATCATCCGGACCCTTTCCCGCTCCCTCATCTTCAATGCCGCCCGCGACATCGAGTACGATCTCAGGAACGATCTCTTCGCCCATCTGGAGAAGCTCCCAATCGCTTATTATCACGCGCAGCGCACCGGTGACCTGATGTCCCGCGTGATCAACGACATCTCGGCCGTGCGCGTGTTTCTCGGCCCCGGCATCCTCAATCTCGTCAACGCTCCCCTCTATTATATTTATGCGGTCGCGCTGATGCTGTCCATGGACGTGCGCATGACCGTGGCTTCGCTACTCCCTTCGCCCCTCCTGATCCTGGCGGTGCGTTATTTCCGCGGCAAAGTCATGAAGAGCTCGCTGGAGGTCCAGCAGCAGATGTCGGCGCTGAGCAGCCACGTGCAGGAGAATTTGAGCGGCATGCATGTCATCAAGGCGTACGCCCGGGAGGAGAGCCAGACCGGGCAATTCGCGCATCTGAACGACGATTACCAGAAGAAAAGTATGGAGCTGGCCGGGCTGCGCGGCATGGTCGAGCCTTTCATGAAAGGGATCAGCGGACTGACGGTGCTCATCGTAATCTGGTACGGCGGCGTCCGGGTGATTCGCGGAGATCTGTTGCTCGCGGATATCGTGGCCTTCATCGCTTATCTGAACGTTCTGGCCTGGCCGACGGCGGCTTTCGGATGGGTGCTCTCCAACGTGGAGAGGGGGCGCGCGGCCATGAAGCGGCTGGAGGAGATCTTCAAGGCCGAGCCGGAGATCGTCAGCCCCCTGGCGCCGCTTCCGGTCCCTCCCGGCGCCATCGAGTTTCGCGACGTGTGCTTCACCTATGACCGCAGGGCCAACGGTCAGGCAATTCTCAATGACATCAATTTCACCTTGCCCATTGGCCGGACGCTGGCGATCGTGGGCCGGACCGGGGCGGGGAAAAGCACTTTAGTCCAGCTCTTTCCCCGTCTGTACGATCGCACGGCGGGAGAGATTCGGATCGCGGGAAGAGACATCCGGGCGTTCTCCGTCGCCGAGCTGCGCCGGAGCCTGGGCTACGTGCCCCAGGATCCCTTTCTCTTTTCGACCTCGCTGCGGCGCAACCTGGCGTTCGGCAGGGATGACGTGTCAGACCAGGAAATGGAAGAGGCGATCCGGCTCGCGCGCCTGGATCGGGATTTGGAGATCTTTCCCCAGGGGCTGGATACGATCGTTGGAGAGCGCGGCGTCACTCTTTCCGGCGGCCAAAAGCAGCGGGCGACTCTGGCGCGCGCGCTGCTCGTGAAGGCCCCGGTCCTGGTCCTGGATGACTGCCTTTCGAGCGTGGATGCGGAGACGGAGGATAGAATCCTCAGGGGACTGAGATCCGTTCTTAAGGAAAGGACGGCCGTGATCGTCTCGCACCGGATCTCGGCGGTCAAAGAGGCCGATGAGATTCTGGTGCTGGACGAGGGAAGGATCATTGAGAGAGGGACGCACCAGGAGCTCCTCCAGCGGGACGGACTTTACGCCGACCTCTTCCAGAAGCAGCAGCTAACAGAGGAACTGGAGCGCATTTAGATGGCAGCGGAAAGTTATCACCAGGAAGAAATTTTCGGCAAGGCGTACGATCTCAAGCTGATCCAGAGGCTCTGGCGGTTTGTCCTGCCCTACCGGCGGCTTTTTTGGTGCTCCGTGCTCTTGCTGCCGCTCCAGCAGCTGTTCGGCCTGGCGCAGCCCTACATCATGAAGGTGGCGATCGACGGCTACATCGCGGGGGGAGATCTTTGGGGTCTCCAGGGCATGGGCATGCTCTTTGTCGTCGCGCTTGCGGGCGAGGTGGCGACTTTTTACTTTCACTATTACCTCACCGTTCAAGTGGCGCAGAGGTGTCTGGCCGACCTGCGCGTGGCGATTTTCTCTCACGTCCAGAAGCTCCCCATGAGCTATTTCGACCGCAATCCGGTGGGCCGTCTGGTGACTCGGATGACCACGGACGTGGACGTGCTCCAGGAGATGTTTGCCGCGGGAGTCATGACTCTGGTTTCGGATTTCATCATGCTGGGCTGGATCGTGGCGATTATGTTTTACCTGCACGTGCAACTGGCCCTGATCTCGCTGATATTGATCCCGCCGATGGCGCTGGCCGTCAACTTTTTCCGCGTCAGGGCGCGCCAGACCTATCGCCTGATTCGCGAGCGGATCGCCCGCATCAACGCCTACCTGGGAGAGGCGATCTCCGGGATGGCGGTGATCCAGCTTTTCGGCCGCGAGGAAAAAAGCTACCGGGAATTTGACGCGCTCAACGCCGCGCACCGCGACGCCAACCATCTCTCCAACCTCTATGAGGCGGGGCTCTACTCCATGGTGGAAGCCGCCGGCTCGGTAAGCGTGGCGCTGCTGCTCTGGTACGGCGGCGGCGAGGTGCTGCACGGCATCATCGGCATCGGCACGCTGGTGGCCTTCAAGGAATACATCCATCGCTTCTTCGTGCCGCTGCGCGACTTCAGCCAGAAATATACCGTGATGCAGTCCGCCATGTCGTCGGCGGAGAGGATCTTTCATCTGCTCGACACGCCGGTCTCGATCGCGAGTCCGGCGCGGCCCGTGATCCCGATGCCGTTCCGGGGCGAGGTGGAGTTCCAGGACGTGTGGTTCAGCTATAGGAAGGACGAGCCGGTGCTGAAGGGAATTTCATTCCGGATCGAGCCGGGGGAGAAGGTCGCGCTGGTGGGAGCGACCGGCTCCGGAAAGACCACGACGATCAAGCTGCTCAGCCGCTTTTACGATATCCAGCGGGGCTCGATCAAAGTGAGCGGGGTCGACGCGCGCGATTGGGAGCTTCAGGCGCTCCGGCGCCATATCGGCGTGGTGCTGCAGGATGTCTTTCTCTTCTCCGGAGATGTTCGGGGCAATCTCTGCCTCGGCGAC